>JAUPKV010000244.1 GCA_030837265.1 Methanobacteriota archaeon | reverse complement strand
TTCCAGATAAAGAATACACCAATGTTGCCGATGTTGGCAAGTGGTTTGAAGGCCAAAAAATATCCATGAGTAAACGTCTTTAAATGAATTAATTATTAAACAGGAGTTAATGTGAAGTCTTAGAGGGTTAGAGTATTTTACAGCTAATCTCAAATCTTTGAATTTCTAATATGTAGACTACACAGACTTCTTTATATTTCAGATCTAAGGGTGCCTCAAAGAAAAAGAATCTATGTGAGAGAGATTTTGTAGTTGTGTCCTCATGGATTCGGGCTTTGAATTTTAAACATTTTAATTTTATATCTAATGTCAGGAGTTGTAACTATGGAAACTGAAGATATTCCGTTATTTTTGACAGCAAAAACGATAAATAATGACAAGGTCATCAATTTGTCTGGAGAACATCTGGGGAAGATTGAAGACCTGATGATTGATCTCGAAAATGGTAGAGTAGCATATGCAGTACTCACTTTTGGAGGGTTCCTGGGTTTTGGAAATAAATTGTTTGCTGTCCCCTGGGAAGCACTCTCAGTGAAGCCTAATGAGCACGCTTTCGCCCTTAATGTTAGCAAGGAAACCCTGGAAAAAGCAGACGGCTTTGATAAAGATAACTGGCCTTTAACTTGTGAGCAGCTAGCTACTTCAACTCGTGAGTGGCTCGGTAATATTTATACTTGCTACGGGTACAAGCCTTACTGGGAGACCGGAGTTCCAGACCAGAAGAACACAGAGAGACTGGGAGAGACTGAATCAGAAGGGATGGCCCAGATAGAAAAGGAGGCAGAACCAAAAAAGGAAGAAGTAACAGAAGCTAAAATTGAGCCTATACAACCAGAAAAGAAGGCAGAACCAAAAATAGTAGAAGTAACAGAAGCTAAAATTGAGCCTATACACCCAGAAAAGAAGGTAGAACCAAAAGAAGAAGTAGAAGAAGCTAAAGTTGAGCCTATACACCCCTCTGAAAATAGGGGAGGTAAAAAGAGAAGTCTTTTGGACACCTGCAAATAAGTAGGCTTTGATATTGGAGGCGGGTCATTGATAAAATATGATATAAAGAGCACATACCCTTGTTTGGGATAATGTTGAGAGATTCTTAAGCTTACTATTTTCAGTAACTCGCATCCACAATTGTACTTCAAGTACGTAACTGCTAAAAATCTTCCATTAACAAAATTCATTTATCAAATTACTATAGGAGAGTAAATATGGCGGATTTGATAGGACTTGCTGTAGTTTTTCTAATATTAGCACTAATTGCATTTGTGCTGGGCGCACGGGGAATTGCGGGTTTCTCTATGGAAATTGCGAAGTGGCTTGTCATAATTTTTATTGTACTTGCAATTATCACGTTTTTCTTCAGGTGACAGAAACCTCTAACAAAGTCATGGATACAAATAGGGGAGTTATAAACAATATAGGACTTACGCACTTATGCTTCAGAATCAAGCATGGCAAGCGTCAGAATTAGAATATAAATCTTTAATAGATTCAAGTCCAATGCTATCGGTTTTGTACTTCAAGTGCGTAAGTCCTATAATATTCAGACCCAAAATTTGCATTCGAGTCTGTCAACTGTGTAAAACATAGCAATTGCTGGGATTTAATTTATTAGATGAGGTTTTGCCAAAATTGATAATAATGTTCTGAAAGCAAAAAACAAAGCATGGAACAACTTGGAATTTCTCTGAAGATTATTACTGGAGATAACAAGTTCGTGGCTGCCAGTATCAGTCAGGAGATTGGACTTAAGAACACCAGGGTTCTAACAGGAAGCGAACTTGCTAAGATGAGTAGCGAGGCCCTGATTAAGCGGGTAAATGATACTGATTTTTTTGCCGAGATAGAGCCGAATCAGAAAGAGAATATCATCATTGCATTCAAAAAAAGCGGAAACGTCGTTGGCTATATAGGAGACGGTATCAATGACGCATCCGCCCTTCATGCTGCAGATGTGGGAATTTCAGTTGACAGCGCTGCGGATGTCGCCAAAGATGCTGCAGATATTTATCTGATGGAAAAGAGCTTGTATGCACTTGTTGAAGGGGTAAAAGGTGGACGGAAAACCTTTGCCAACACCCTTAAATACGTCTTCATGGCTACAAGTGCCAATTTCGGTAACATGTTCAGTATGGCAGGAGCATCACTACCTGCCATTCCTTCCGCTGCTGCCCATACAGATCCTGCTAACTAATTTATTGACGGACTTTCCGGAGATGACCATAGCCACGGATTCTGTGGACAGGGAAATGATTGAAAAACCTCGCCGCTGGGATATAGGTTTCATCCGCAAGTTTATGATGGTATTTGGCCTTACCAGCTCTGTATTCGACTACCTGACTTTCGGTGTTTTGCTTTTAATCCTCCCGGGTAAGATAGAGCAATTCAGAACTGGATGGTTTATGGAATCCGTTATTTCAGCGTCCATCGTTATTTCAGCATCCATGATAGTGCTGGTAATCAGGAGCAGAAAACCTTTCTTCAGAAGCAGACCTGGAAAATACCTGCTGGCAGCTACCTTACTTATAGGAACCGTCACGCTTTTGTTCCCGTGGACTCCTTTTGCAGAACCTTTTGGCTTCAAACCTATCCCAATCTCGGTTATTTTAGTTATTGGAGTTATAGTAGCACTGTATATCCTTACGGCAGAGATAATAAAGAAAATTTTTTATAAAAGAGTGAAATTTTGAGAATTAGGCCGGCTCAAAAATGACTTGAATTATTATCTAGATAAATCATATAACAACTAAATGAAAATAGACTATCAAAAATTTGGTTCCGTTGCAAAAAATTCAAAAAATATGTAAATCTATAAGTAATAAATAAAAATAAAAATATTCAAGGAAAATGCACCAACATTATAAAACTATACCAAAAATACAGTTGTTTTAGCATAGAAAGTTCGTATTTTGTCTGTGCAAGTGTAAGGCCAATTGTTACACATCATATCAGAATTTTCTTGATTCCTTCGATAAACCCATGGTAAATGCAAGAAAAGTATAAGATACACATAGGCACATTTTATAGTGTATGAAGATGCTGATTTTAAGCCTAGAAAAGTAGCACGAAAACAAAACTAAAACTGTATTTTATAAATATCTAATAATTAATATTCGTCTTGGCCTTTTTTTCATTCTTGTCGTCCAGATTAGAGCCTCAATCGCCGGTACATTCTTTTTTCAAGAAAGTCGAAAGCACTAACCCAAGATGATTGGATTGATATGCCTTTTCCGAGGGGTGTGTAAAAACACTAAGTTCTAATATCCGTTCTTTAGTTTTTTATACCATCATTCCTTATTTAACAGCAAGAAGCATCGAAGATTTTCCTTTGAAATGATATTAAAACTAAAAAATAAAAAAATTGTGATAAATGCAGTGGATATAAAATGTCTGACCCTATAGACAATTCCCGTACAGAAGCTAACCTTGAAAGAGCTAACCTTGAAAGAGCTAATCTTGAAAAGGCTATCCTTACAGAAGCTAGCCTTGAAAGAGCTAATCTTGAAAAGGCTATCCTTAGAGAGGCTGATCTTGAAAAGGCCAATCTTGAAAAGGCTATCCTTAGAGAAGCTGATCTTGAAAAGGCCAATCTTAAAGAAACTAACCTTAAAGGAGCAAACCTTGAAAAGGCCAACCTCAAAAGAGCAAACATGGCAAAAGCCATCCTTATAGGAGCTAACCTCAAAAGAGCCAATTTGGAAAAAGCTATCCTTAAGGAGGCTAATCTTAAAAGGGTCAATTTGGAAAATGCTATTCTTATAGAGGCTAACCTTGAAAGGGCCAATTTGGAAAAAGCTATCCTTATAGAGGCTAACCTTTCAAGAGCCAACCTTATAAAAGCTATCCTTACAGAAGCTAACCTGACAAGAGCCACTCTTGAAGGAACAGATCTGGAACTGGCTAACCTTGTAGAGACAAACCTTACAGAAACCAATTTTATTGGAGCTAACCTTACAAAAACTGACCTTGATTGGGCTACATTTAAAGGGGCTAGTCTTATGGGAGCTAACTTTGCCGGAGCAGATCTGATAGGAAGTAATCTTGCAAAAGTTGATCTTACGGGAGCAAATCTAATCAAGGCTAATATTTTAGAGGCTAACCTTGTAGAGACTATCCTTAAAGGAGCTAATCTTGAAGGAGCTAATCTTTATAGAGCTGACCTTGAAAGAGCTAATCTTGAAGGAGCTAATCTTGAAGGAGCTAATTGTTTTAGGGTTAACTTTAAAGGAGCTAATCTTGAAGGAGCTAACTTTGATGGAAACAATTTATTTAGAGCTAACTTTGAAGGAGCTAGCCTTAAAGGAGCTCGTAATTTATCACTTGATCAGCTTTCTAAAGTGGAAACGCTTCATAATGCAAAATTAGACGAAGAGCTACTTATATCAATAAAAGAAAAGTACCCTAACCTTTCAGAATTATCGAAGCTACAGGACCTATAGTATCAGAAATGGAAGCAACGTTATTGATAAAAAAATTGGAATTTTCCACAAGATATTACAATTTAATATCAAGTATGTTCAGTTATTAAAATGAATCAGTATATAATGCAACATATAACGCAGTATATTATAGAAAATAACAGTGTTTAACTATTTAATGAACTTTAAGTATTCCAATAATTATTTTTTAATTTTTTTACAAATGTATACTTATAAAAAGAGCATCTGTTATATTTTTTGTTTTGTGTTTTTATGTTTATTATACTATATTCATTAATAATAATTAGATATTTTTTATTAGCCTAAAATAGTATAAAACTGTCGCCAGGGAATAAATTTACACGGACATAAACGATATAATAGCCAAACATAATTAATACTGATTTCTTAACAATCTTTCGTTCTAAGTTATATTCTTTGGATACTTATTTGCATTGTACCTCTTCGAGAGGGTGGATCAAAATGAGTGAATGGTTGATAGGGAAAATCAATACAATTGCTCGGAAATCATTGTTTCTGTCTTTTAGGTTGTGTTAGAGGAAAAGAAACATGAATCTTTCGGACTTTGTTGTTTGTAAGTATTTTACTCACATTTGATTGGATCTCAACTGTGTGATTTAATAAAGACGATTAAGAGAAGAATCCACTAACTTTTAATCATCCATTTCATTTTACTCTTTATTTAACCTCGATGATTCAAATGATAGACATTTACCTCCAAGCATAGCGTCTATCGGGCTGCAGGCGTCCACCTCTCCTGCAACTCACAAGTTCTACTTTTGACACATAGGGGTAGAGCTACGTAAGCTGTCACCAGCCACAAAGTAGCGGGCATTGCAAGGATCAGTATTTTAACGAAAAACCAGAAATAATTATCAGCAATCATACAGGTTTCAGAATACATTTTCCAAAGCAATATTTCGAAAAATCTGGATACTGCATAAACATGCATTAAAGAGAAAAACGCTATCAGATCATCGTGAAAGGCTTAAAGTACATTTTCTTTAAAATGTTGGTGGAGCC
>JAUPKV010000243.1 GCA_030837265.1 Methanobacteriota archaeon | reverse complement strand
TTGAAGGGGAGACTTATCCTCTGCACAACTATGTATGGGAACTCATTCAGAAAGACAAGCTCACCGAGGTAGAAAAAGCCAGAATAGATAAATTAATTGAAATTATCTCAGTGAAGGAACAGGAAGACGAAAAACAACTGGAAGAAAAATCCCTTACTCCAGAAGAAGCAAAAAACCTGTATCGTGAGACTGCAGGTCTTTTACGCGCGATAACGGATTTGAAAGAAGTTGAGGATGGAACTTTTCAAGAAGAGTCAAAGCACTTTCAGGAGATATTCGCTAACCAGAGGATTAAAGATGCTAGAATATGGCTCGAATTTATTAAAAATGCAACCAAATGAAGTGCTAGAATGACAAAACAACCGGAGTAGTTATAGAGATAAGACTCAATGGTAGAGATGGGATTCAATGGAAAGAATAGGATTAGTATTGGACAATAGGACTCATTGGTGGAGAATAGGGTTCAGTGGCAACCGTAGTAACTTAGAAAATTCAGAGCAAAAGTTATATCTTAAGGAACCATTTATGAAATCAAGATGTCATTTAAGAACCGAAACGTCATCTCCATGAAGGATTTTTCGCGCAAAGAAATGGATTATATTCTGGATACGGCAGAAAAGCTTGAGCCTGTTGCCAGAGGTGAAGAAAGATCCCGGCTGTTGGATGGAAAAATAGTTGCTCTTCTTTTTTTTGAACCAAGCACGAGGACAAGGTTATCTTTTGAAGTTGCTGCCCAGAGGCTTGGAGGACAGGTATTGAACCTGGGTTCCGTTGAGGCAAGTTCCGTAATGAAAGGAGAAAACCTTGCGGATACTATTCGCGTGATCAGTAAATATGCCGATCTCATAGTGTTGCGTCACCCCCTTGACGGATCGGCACGGATGGCTACCGAGTTTGCAAGTGTCCCCGTAATAAATGGGGGGGACGGCTCAGTTCACCATCCTACGCAGACATTTCTTGACCTCTACACCATACGCAGGGAAAGCCATCTTGACGGCCTGAAGATTGCTATGGCGGGAGATCTGAAATATGGGAGAACTGTCCATTCCCTCTGCCATGCCCTTTCTCTTTACGGAGCTGAAATGACTTTCGTTTCACCCCCTGAATTAAAAATGCCTTCGGAAATTGTCAGGGATCTTATAAAAAATAATATAAGTGTAAAAGAAACCGATTCTCTTGAGAAAATTATTGGAGATATAGATGTTCTCTATATGACAAGAGTCCAGCGAGAACGTTTCCCTGATCCTGAAGAATATGAAAAGGTTAAAAACAGGTTGAAGATTACCGGTGAGCTGCTGAAGTATGCGGACCCGGACCTTAAAATTCTTCATCCTCTCCCTCGGGTCAACGAAATTTCCCCTGAGGTAGATGCAACGCCGCATGCACGTTATTTCCAGCAGGCATTCTATGGGGTCCCAATTAGAATGGCACTGCTCGCTCTTGCCATGGGAGTGATTGAATGAAAGAGAAGCGGGACTTGAAAGTTCAGGCAATTGAGAATGGAACAGTAATAGATCATATCAAGGCGGGGCAGGCTTTAAATGTCCTTCATATACTTGGAATTACCAATGATTTCCGGGCAACGATCAGTTTTGTGATGAATGCTCCCGGAGGCAAAGGAAAAAAAGATGTTGTGAAAATTGAGGGAAAGGAGCTTAATGTTGAAGAGTTGAACAGGATTGCCCTTATCGCTCCGACAGCTACTATCAATATAATAAGAGATTATGAAGTAGTCCAGAAAAACAATGTCGTTCTTCCTTCTTATGTTGAAGGGGTTGTCAGATGCGTTAACTCAAACTGCATTTCCAATAGCAATGAGCCTATAAAATCCAAGTTTGCCGTACTCCAGTCTGAAGATGAGGGAGTTACGCTCCACTGTTTGTATTGTGAACACGTTATTTCGAAGGATATAGCCGAAAATTTGCGGTGACAAGGATTTACAAAAAGTTAAGACAATTTTTATTAAAAGTTAGTGTTTTATTTTAAGAGTAATTTTTGCTTAATTTTTGCTTTTATCTCTGTCCCTTTGAAAAACTTACACTTTAAGAATAATTATAGCATATATATTAATTCTGATAATTTTATTTTACTCATAGTTTAACTAATTTATAATTAAATCCAAATTCGGGGAAATACTCATGTTCAAAGGTGAAAAAGACGCCGAGAAAATTAATGAAGAATATATCGGATACGAAGAGCGCAATAAACTCCTCTGGAGCTTAAAGAGTGAATTTGCTTGGGAAGGAAAGAAGATTCCTGAGAGTGTGGAAATTGAAGGTCAGGAATATAAACTTAAGGATCTGATTCGGAACCTGGGAGAAACTGAACTTATCGATCCTGTCAAGGCTGCCGAGATAAAGGACCTTATTCCGAAGCTCAATGAAAAGGCAAAGGCAGACGAAGAGCTGCTGGAAACAGAGGAGCTCACAAAGAAAGAAGCCGAAATGCTGTATGAAGAAGCAGCCGGACTTATCCGGGCTGCAATGGAGTTAAAAGACAAGCTTGAAGGAAAAGATGGAGAGAAAGGTCCCGACGAATATAAAAAGATGCTCAAAACTCAGAAGGTCCTGGACGAGAAGGGCTGGCAGAATCTTCTTAAAAGTCTAAAGTAACAGGCTTTTTTAATATTTTTTACTTTAAGGCTCACAGTTAACTCTCCTCAGCCCTAACAGTATATATTTTTCTAACTTATTTTCATTTTAATATAAATCTTCTTATGGTTTATCCTCTCCCAGTAAATTAACTGGAAATAAAATTCCCACAACATCGGAACAAAAGCTCCTGCAGTGAAAGAATACAGTATCTGAGCACTAAAAAAATAGGACATATAAGACAGAATATAAGGCAAAAGATCCATGAGCAAAACCAAAACCCAAAATTAGGAATAAGAAAACACAGATGTTTTATCATGAAAATATTTCGTTTTGAAACTTTAGTAATTTCTGTGTAAACAATTATATAAATTTCTTAGTTACGACTTATTTCCGCTATCAATATACATTAAGAAAAGTGCCGATGTGTCTTTTCTATTTTTTTTGCATTTGATAGGCAGGGGTTATCGAAGGAAACAAGCATATTCATACTGTATGTGACTATTGAGAAAACAAACACATAGGCAATTGTGGAAAAATCTGCATTGAAACGATAATTTTTATTTTAATAATCAGATGATAAAACCTAAATAACATTTTTTGTATTACAACTTTTAGCAAATTTATATTATTTCTGCATACTATAGGTATTTTGTAATTTTCAGAAATCTAAAACATTTAAATGTTTCAAAACACCAATCAGATATCACTGGACGACCAAAATAATCGGTTTTCAAAAAAATACTGCAAAATCTAGGCTATATACAAAAAGGTTTACATTAAATGGCGCTTGAAACTCGATATCAAAAATACACTGTCTAATACAAAAAAGAAAATCAAAAGATACAAATTAGTCAATGGGAATATATTTGTTATGATTGTTGATTTTTATTAGATTGATGATAATAAGAAAAGCAAAGAAGACTAGAAAAAATTGGTGTAAATTATGAAAAAGCAGAATACTAAAGAATTAAACATTGTAGGATACGCATTTCTTATAATAGGTTTTTTCATGTGTCTGACGGGGATCGGTGCTATATTCGGATTACCATTAATGATATCAGCATATTTTATGATACGTAAGGCACAAAAGCAAGAAGAAGAAGAAAAGGCTGAACAACGAGCTTTTGAAGCTGAAAATGTTGAAAAGACGAGGCAAGCCATTGCTGATGGAATTGCTGAAGGTCTAAGGAAAGCAAGAGAAGCTGAGGTTGCTAGTGCTACTTCCACAAAAGAAACAAATGAATGAATATTTAAAAATTCAAATTAATGGTTAAATATGGGTAGAGCTACGTAAGCCGTCAACAGCCGAAAAGTAGCAGGTAATACGGGCATAATCTGAACAATTCGTGGGGTCCATCTTTTTTTATACGTCTGAGGATGATTCACTCTGGAAACTGCACCTTTCGGAGGGGTACGGGCAAAAAAACCTTTTGCATACGTACCAATGAAGAACTATTAATATAATTACAATTCGAGCAGACTCATATGGTAAATGTGTTTTATCCCAAAATAATTTCGCTTTGTAATTTTTACTGAAAAATTAAAACATTGCAAAAAAGATTTCACAATAATAATATATAATCCTAATACAGATAATTCAATCACTCAAAAGGAAGGTAATTACCATGGCAAAACCTATAGAATTAGGGCTTGTTCTTGAAGGAGAAGATGCAAAGGAGTTTTTCAAGAACGAAAGAAACCCCATAGTTTCAAAAAAACTCGTTGAAATGTTCAAGCGTGCAAAGAAAATAAATGAGCAAAATAGGTCTTAAGCTTGAACTCTATAATTCCAGATTCCGAGCTTCGGACAATACCACTTAATAATACTCATAATCTTTCTTCTTTTAGTTGTTTGAGTCAGGAATTAAATGATTTCCTTAAAAACGATGCATTGATTGATCAGAATAATATGATTAGTCGAACTCGTTTGTGTTTTTGGAATAACGAATTGGTAGGATTTTTTACTCTTATTGCAGATACAATTGAAGCTAAAGCCGTAATAGATGGGCTTGAGCATTATGAATAACGTAAATATCCTGGCGTTAAAATTGAAAGATTGGCAGTTGATTCCAGATTTGAACGAAAAGGAATTGGAACATATCTATTACTAGCAGCAATAGGCAAAACCTTATTAGTTTGTGAAAGTATAGGATGTAGATACATCCTAGTAGATTCAAAAATGGAATCAATAGGCTTCTATCAAAAAAACGAGTTTA
>JAUPKV010000242.1 GCA_030837265.1 Methanobacteriota archaeon | reverse complement strand
TCAAAGAGGAGAGGTTATTACAACTATTTACGGGACTGGAAAAGTCACTCTGACGATGATCAAAAGCGAGAGCGAGGCAAAAGAGGCACTTGACAATTTACGGAGTACCATTAATGAGGCTATTGCAAAGGGTGTTGCTCCTGCTCCGAGGGAGAAGGTCAGGGTTGAACCAATGGAGATCTACAAATATCTACCCCAGACAAATTGTGGCAAATGCGGAGAGCAGAGTTGTTATACTTTCGCTATAAAGATCATGAGTGGTGAAGTTTCTCTAGATAAATGTACACCAATCAAAGAACCGGAATATGCAGTCAACCTAGAGCAATTGCAGGTTTTGACAGCTTATATTTGAGACTGAATTACTTGAAGAAATGTAACTGTTCAGCCTACTAAAAAGGTTAATTAATTTCCGATTCTAATACAATTAAACGTCTGATTACTTACTGATGAAAAAGAGGAAAATAATCTACTGCGACAATTTAAGAACAATAGCTCACTGAGTCTGTCTGTTTTAATCTTTTAAATAATACCAATGATATTCTTTACCCAGCTGAGTAGTTACACAATATTTTAATTGAGTTATTCACTATTCCAGTAACCATCCTGGAAGGTCTATTTAATGAGTTTACTTAAAAGTTCTATAATAATATTTTATAAAAAATATATTTACTAGAGGAATCTAGTTTTGTTCGTTAATCCACATATTTTTCCTAAATCGGAGTAATTATATTCTCTAATTTTGATAAATAACTTAGAGTAAAGTTTCTGCTTACAAGGTTAGAAAATTGCTTTCCTTGAATAATATAATTATTTTTAGAATATAGTTATTTTTTATATTCAGCGATTGCACTCAATTAGGAGTTATTAATATAGGGAAATGTCATTAAGGACATTTGAAAATAATGTCCATAAATAATAGAGAGTTATCTACTTTTTATAATTATTGATTATAAGGAAAGTTTCTTCAACTAATTTTATATGTTTACTGGTTGTCCTTTTCTCTACCATTTAGATAAAATCTAAGGTAAGTCCGGAGAAAAGTGCTGTTGTAAAAGTAACTCAGCTCGAGCAGATAAATACATCTCTGCAAAATGGTCTAGTTTTTTTGGAATTTGGATCTAAATGGTGTCCACATTGCAGGTCTATGAGGCCCATCCTTGAAAAGATGGCAGGAGAATACACAGGAAATGCAACGATCGCGTCTATAGATGTGGATCAAAATCTTCAACTTACGAAGTACTTCAGAGTAGAAGGCATTCCTGACTCCTGTGTTATAGTTGGTACCGAAAATGGAACATATGTCTACATGCAAGAGAACGGGACTATCAGCACGGAAAGATCCCAGGCGAAGTTCGTTGGACTAAATGAGACTGTTGGTCCTAATGAAGAAACGTTTAAAAAAGTTATGGATCTTGCCATTTCCCAGAAAGGAAAGAACAAACTCAACTGAGAGGGCACATGTGACTGATTGGTTTAATCCAAAGTCCAGTACAAACTAAAGATTAGTATTTGTAGCAAAATAGATCAAGTGAAAATCTATTTGCTGGAATTAATACTCTTTTGTATTCGAATTAACTATTGAAGAGTCTGTTATTATCCTACATAAACCGTACACTGAAATTCTTCTACTTTTTGGATAGGCTTTAGCGTTTTTCTGTTTAACCTTTTAGTTAGCCATCTTCTTTAAACAAAGTGACCATTCAAAAGTCTTCCCAGCAATCTTTTTTGATATTTGGCTTTTGGGTTTTTATGAAATCAACTCTAAATACTATATATAATACTAAATTAACTTTTTAAGATTGAATTTTCATTTAAAATGTCTTCTGGTACTGCTGAAGCATAATAAGGCTTAAAATTGAGTTATAAGACTCTAGTTGGTGTCAAAGATGGCGGAAAATACAGATGAAACGAAATTAGTGAATTTCGCTACAGCCAATGTTACCCGAAGAAAAATAATTGATATTCTGGAGCACAGTGATAAAAATATAGAGGAAATAAGAGAAATAATAGGGAAGTCTAAACTTGATTTCCATCTCAAGATTCTACAAGATGCGAACTTGATTAAGTTAGAAGAAGGAAATGTAAAGTTAAGCGAATACGGCAGAAAATTTCTCAAAGATAAAACAGACAAAGATGCGGAGAAAATTTCGAATCTTTCTCAGGCGAGACCTGTGGAAATTACAGAAATCAGACAACTATTGCCCTGTATAGCAGATCCCTCTAAATTCAGAGTAATTGCAAGTATAGCACCCCCATTAGGTGGAATCCTCAAGATTCTTGAACCTCTTTTTCCAAGAGGCAGATATCTGGATAGAACAGGTAGCCTGATAATTCAAAAAGAAGAAATTATTATAACTGTCTATAGTAGTGGGAAAGTTGGCATGGGAATGATTAAAAGCGAGGGTGAAGCCAGAGAAGTACTTGAGAATCTCAGGACTACCATTAATGAAGCTATCAAAAAAGGAATGGTTCCTCCTCCTAGAGAAAGGATCAAGGTCGAGATAATGGATATCTACAAACACCTACCCCAGACCAACTGTG
>JAUPKV010000241.1 GCA_030837265.1 Methanobacteriota archaeon | reverse complement strand
GCAGATGGCTTTGGACATGAATTCTGTGCAGGTTGCACAGACACTTGCAGCAACTGAGCTTGCAATTGGAAGCGTTGTAATGTACATCGAAGAGACTGTGGATGATGACGGAAATGTCACTGACAGCAGTGTGGTGACCAACGACCAGCCCATGTCTCTTTTGACTTATGGGCTTGAGCCGAGGTTCTATGAGTTTACGGAATCCATTATTGAAGTTAAGATGGCAATTACAATGATGAGGGAGTCTTCTTCAGAAATTAATTATAGCAGGGAGTTCACGTTAAACGAAGGGTCAAAGGTCACCGGTAGCCTTGAATCAAGTGGGCTTGCAGGTCTCCTCTTCGGAAAGAAAAAGGGAAGTGTTGAAAATACGACAACAGTTGCCTATACCTCTACGTTTAATGCAAAATACAACTCAAAGTATTCTTTCAGTGAGGAAGGCACAAGTTTGCTCAGGACAACCCTTAAACCGGTTCCAGCTCCTGAGAGGACGATTCCCAAAGTAAAGGTTACAAAGTCCCCTACGCCGGCTTAACCGAAACTCTCAACAATGAGTTTCTTGATACTGGTAGGCTTCCTGAAAACTCCGGGGACCTAGTGGTGGTTGCGGCAGGTATGGCATTAGAATATCCTTTTGCAGATTGGCAGTACTGCCGTGTCTTTCTGTATCCTTTCTATGAGTTATTTAAGGAGTTTTTATTGTGCTTAAAGACGGGGAAGAAATCGAGGAAATACTTATCACTCCTCTCTCCAGGTTTCTGGGTGAAGTTGGCCGTGCCGTTGCTGAGACTCAGCTGGCTCTTGACAGAAATTCCATAAAAACCCAGATCGAGATTGATGAGGAAAAAGCCCTGAGCGAATACGACATTCAGGCTGCGTGGTATCATATCCCAGAAATTGACCTTGAGCTTAAGATGTCGCTTACTGTAAAGCTTGAAGAGGAAAGGGATTCCAAAAACCGGATAAGGAGCTATAAGCCTGTCCTCAATGCTTCTCCTTTGAATGCTTCGTATAACTCTCTTTACAGTTACGATGTGCAGGGCTCAAGCTGCATTAAAGCGAAAATAGTATCTATTCCTGCAGCTTCCAGACTAAAGGAGTAATAATTCTTCCGGAGGGATGGAATGACAAATTTAAGTGAACTTAAGAATAATCTGGAAATCTTAGAAAAGTCGGGGGCAATAGATGCTAGCAGTTATGCCATTATTATAACTAAACTGAGAAATGCAGAAATAGAGTTTGAATCCCTGGAAAAAGAAGCTCTGGTATATAAAGATAATTCAGAACAGCTGCTCAGGGAAAAACTCCTGCTTGAGCAGGAAAAAAATATTCTGGCGACGCAGGTGACAAAACTCTCAAATGAAAAAGTCGAACTTGAATCCCAGATTTCGATTTTACAGAAAAGCAGGTCTGCTCTCTCTTCTTCAAACCTTATTAACTCTTTTGCAGCCTCTCTTGCAGAGATGGATCGGGGGCTTAAGAAAAACCAGTCCGGCGTAAAGTACCGGGTCAGCAATATGAATGTCTCCCTGAAGACAAATATTGCTCTCGAAGGAGACGAATTAAGGTTTCAGATGCCAAAATCCGATGACATCATAAGCCCCGAAAACCTCAGCACTATAGAATTCTCTCTAAGAGCGGTTCCAGAAAAACCTGACATTAGCTCTTATATGGAAGTACCCAACCTTTCAGGTCTCTCAAAAGAAGATGCCAAAAGCAAGCTGCTTGATGCAGGATTTAAAGTAGGGGACATCCAGGAAAAGGACAGCGGTACGCCTCAGGGAACGGTCATATCCCAGTTACCTTCCGAAAACTCCCTTGCAGAACCAGGGGCAGAAGTGGATCTCATAATTTCCAGAATCTTTTCTGTAAAAGTTCCGGAACTTGTAAGGCTTGAACTTGAAGCCGCAAAAGAGCTCATAAAAAAATCGCGACTTAAGCTTGGCACGGTCAAAGAAGAAACTTCAGGTGAAAAGCCAGGTCTTGTCCTTGATCAGAGTCTCAGTCCGGGTTCTGAAGTTAATATTGACTCGACAATTGCCCTGACAGTTTCTACAGAACCTCTCGAAGTCCCTAACTTATTAGGACTTGAGCTTGAAAGTGCAATGCAGGTCATAGAAAAGTCAAAGCTTCAGCTAGGAGGAATCAAAGAACAGTTATCTAAAGGAAAGCCAGGGATCGTTCTTGGTCAGAGCCTGAAATCTGGCATGGAAGTTGAAGAAAACTCAAAGCTTGTACTTAGTGTTTCAGTGGAAGAAATTGAAGGAGTTATTGAAAAGCCTGTATTAAAAACTTCAAAAAAGGAACCTAAATCCCAGCAGTCCAGAAGCTCCACATCCAGACTGAAACGTTGATCTGCAGGTTTTTCTATGGCATATGAGACTTACATGATAAAAGTTAAGGAAAATGTAACCTGTCATCAGGTCCAGAGTATCTTCAAAGTAATCTTGGGACTCGGGGGACGAATAGAAATGGTGGCCGGAAAAATAATTATAGCTAGTTTTGAAAGCAGTTATTCGGAATTAGTTAAGAAAACTCCGGGTGTGGAACTGGCAGGTGGGATTAATTTCAAGGGTCGGAAAATTCCCAAAATCGTGAAAAGAGTTTCTACCGAAAAACAGGGGGACTTCTGATGTTATTAACCTTAATTTGATAGATCCTATTAATTAATACAGTACCCCCTCACAAAAAACGCATTGCATCAGCGCAATGTTGTTTGAAAAATGAAAACTATCTTTGCTGGTTATTTTGGAAAGTGGAATTACAGAGCAATTCCACAAATGAAAACTTGAAGTTATATTTGTGGCATTCCTTAGCATTATTTAGTTAGCATTTTCCTGTCAGTGCACAGGAGTTTTGCCTGATCAAAATCTTGCCTCAGGCATCCTTTTTGAGTTCAGCCGAATCCCCAGTCAGTTTTTTAGGATCTCCT
>JAUPKV010000240.1 GCA_030837265.1 Methanobacteriota archaeon | reverse complement strand
GTCCGATACCAGATCTATTTTTTCTTCTCTTGAGGTATTCTGCAAAGTCTTAGGGAGCTTAGATTTATTCCAGCTACGTCGAACTTATAAAAAATGTCTATCTCCTGGACTTCACAGAACCCCGAAACTGATTCCTTTTACACTGGACTCACTTGTACGAGATGTAATTGCTATCATGAATAATATACCTAATCTATCAGAAATGAAAATAGCTCCACTGGAGGCTATATTTGAAACCCTGAAACCAGAAGCTATGTTTGAAAATCCTGAATATCCAAAATTGAAGAGGAAAGCAAGTGGAGCAGTTGAAATAAGTGTTAATATGAGATTTGTAACAAAACGGGTCGTCATCTATTAATTGGTTGATATTCAATGCTTGAAACGCAGGCATTCACAGCACTCGGAACTAAATCATTAAAATATCAACCGCATAAAACAAGACGACCTATTCATTGTCATCACATTTTAAGGATAAATATATCTAATACCTGCTATATCGTCTTAAAGATTTATTATACTTACAATCAGAATCAGAATTGAATACAAAAAAGAGCCCTCATTAACGCTAAAAAGATTATCGCTATATATTGTAATAAAATTAAATTAAGTCAAATTAATAAAAATATAAACAAAAATTGTCAGAAAATATTCTAATAAGACGATAAATATTAATCTCGCATAATTTGATTTTTTACCATAATAAGTGTACCTCTTTAATCCAGTTGACGTCTTGAGATTCCTATAATTTAATGATTTTCTTAACGGATGATACAAATATTTGTAGCACCAGACAGACTTTGTCAATTATACTATCTGTCTTTTTATCTTATTTGTTTCATCTAATGAGCAATCTTTCTTTTAGTTATTTAATACCGTTTCAAAATTTTGCAGTGGAACTTTAGGTAGTGGAAACATCATTATGTTAAAAATCAATTTTTGATACGTTTGAGGTGTCATATTTTGTATATTAATCAATTAATGCTCAAGAGTGTTAATATTAACTTTATTGGGTAACGTAGAACAGGTTCAAAACTCCATGACATGTGCAGGTAGTAGCAATGAAAAAAATCCTGCTTTCAAGCTTTTCAAACTCTTTTCCATTTCCGTTTTCTTGAAAACTTCTTTTAAATTCCAGAATCTCCAGCAAGTTCTTTTTTAACTCAATTCCCTTAAGCCCACCTATTCCTGGCTTCATCTGATGACTTTCAAAGACCCATCCAGGAATGGTAAGGCGCAGTTCCTTGGCATATTCGGTAATGGTTTTCGGCTTTTCCCGTCCAAAGGCAGGGCAACTTTCCCTTGGCCCGGGGCAGGCGTCAGAACAGATTTCTCCTTCTCTCGCATAAGAGAAAAACAGCATACCTTGCTCAGGGTAACGACCTGCAATTATATCCTCGGGAAATACAGCCTCGATATTCTTAAAAAAAGACATGAGCCCTGAATTTTCAGGTCTAATTGAAAGCTCACTTATAGCGATATTTCGGATTTTCTTTGATCCTGTTTCCTGTTTTGGAAATTCCAGGAGGTCTGCAAGCATGTATGCAACTGCATGACAGGGAACTGCAGGAATAATGTACTCAGGGATGCCTAAAGTGAAAAGAAAAGGGATATGGTGTATATCCATTTTATAAAAATAGGCTTTCGGCTCATTATTTATTTTTTCCCTTTCTTGTTTCAGAGAAGGGAATAGCTCTGCTTTTATAGGAAGAGATGCTGCTCTGCTTTTGAGTAGATTTACCAGCTCGCTTTCGTTTTTCAGGACTTTCGCGTCTCTTGAAGCAGGTGCATTTTTGTCCCTGTCGACAACGAGCACAAAAGGGAATTTATTGTTTATGGCATACTCAAGAAAATTAGTTCCAACTTTCCCCCCTCCTATAACAAGATAATAATTCTTGATGACAGTTTTTTCCTTTAGATGCCTAATTTTGCTATTGGTTACAAATGTTTTATAGTCTGAATTTTCCATAAAAACACCATATAGACACTTTTTAGCAGTAGTAAACTTGTAGCAAATTAAGCTTGTAGTATTAGTATTAGTATTAGTATTAGATTTGAATTAAACCACACAGTTTTTGGCTTCTGAAAGACTCCTGGCGGTTACATACGCAGAGACTCCAAAAACCGGGTAGGATCTATCAGATCTTTCGGTTTTTCTTCTGAAAACCAGTTGCCCCCCAGATAATTTCTGTGAATGGTAATGGGTCTATTTTTCCAGATTTCAAAATGGAGCATACTGGGGTTTTTGTGCTTCAACTTCCTGATATACAAAGGGCAGGCTTCGTCTATTTTGTCGGAGTCCAGGACTGTTCCTACGTACCCTATCAATTGTCCAGCCTCTATTTCATCTTTTTCTCTTACGGCAAAGCCTACAAGCTCTCCATATTTGCAAAATATTCCCTTCTCACATTCAACGATAACGTAATAAGTCAGGTTCCAATAGGGCAAGATCTCCGGGGATTTCATCTGGCCGACTTCTTAAACGACTCCATTTTCAATCGAGATGACTTCTGTATTTTCCGGAACGTAAAGGTCAACCCCACAATGGTATCTATCTCCCCTATTTTCCCAGAAAGAACCTGCTTCTCCCTTCTGCGGAATTCTATCCGTTTTTTTACATATTTCTACTTTTTCCGAATCATTCATGCTTAGCGGCCATATTTTCATCATTTTCAAATAGCATAGGAACAAAAAAACCTTTCATTAAAAAATTAGTAATAATATTCCTGACCCTGAAAACTTCCACTCGCTATTGTTCAAGGCCGGGAAGCAATAAAAGCTTATTTAAGTTCAAACTTGAAGCCGATAACGAGAATGTTCTGAAGAAAGAATTGTACAGAAAATATATCTCCTGCATTCAAGATTTTGAATTGAAAACCTTGCCTGAGAAGATCAGACAGAAGCTTCTTTTGTCAGGATATAAGCTACCATCTCAGGGTTGAGCTTACTTTCCCTTGACACTCTTTCTTCAATTCTCTCAGCAGGTGTTCCCTCAGACTTTAGTTCCCTTATTTTCTCAATTACTGATGACGGAATATTGTAATATTCGTTGATGTCCTTTCTGTGGCCCCAGACATCTCCTTCTATAAGCTGGATTCTCTGCATTTCTAGGAACATTTCTATGGATTTTGAAACCGTACGCCTGTAAGATTTGGGTAACTGGATTACCTCAATTTTCGGGCAGGTTTCAACCAGTGCAAAGATATCCTTGTTCGAAGGCCTAAAAGCCAGATGAACGACACGTTCGTTAGGATTGAGAGTGAATATCTCCTCTCTGGAACTAACTACTCTAATTTTCATAATTTCCCCCACTATAATGTTCTTTTGCGTTTTTACCTAATTATAAACTATTGATACTTGCTATAAATATTTATCTACCAGCAATTTTATTTTTTGTATAGTAATGTTGATTTTTCGACATTGAGTTAAATCCCTTCAAGTCACCAAAAACCAAGAAAGAATAGAAATCTACAAGTTAAAAATAATAAAGTAGAAACGTTAGAGCCCTGCTTAATCTCAAGCCCCTTGAGACTACAGTAATGTTTCCAACTCATAAAAGAGAGTTATAACTGCGTTTTCCCTTCTTTACCAGCTTTTCCAGCCCAGGAAAGAGAACATATCGGGCATTCGGGTCCAAAACCTGCAGCATTATATCCCGTCATTCCTCCTGCGGCGTTATTTACCCTGGAAAAACCATGCTGTTTCAGGATACTACAACCCATACTTGATCTGTGTCCGGTACTACATATAACTACCTTTTCAACCTCGGGGTCAAGTTCATTGTACCTCTTCCTGAGGTCCTGAACCGGGATATTAATTGAATTTTCTATATGAAAAGCCTCATATTCAGAAGGGGCTCTTACATCGATAATTACCAACAGGCTTCCGCTCATAGTCCATTCGTGAAGCTCAGGAATTGAGACCTGAGGTACACTAGCAGTCCTGAGTCCTGCAGTTACCCAGGCAAACATCCCTCCGTCAAGAAAACCGGCAATATTGTCAAGCCCCACTCTGC
>JAUPKV010000239.1 GCA_030837265.1 Methanobacteriota archaeon | reverse complement strand
TTACTGCTTAATGTTTCTTGCTACTGGCTGCTTCTCAGAACCTTTAATGCAACAGTTGTGATCGACAAACTGGGAGTACACCTGCAGGTCTTTAGACTGAAGGAATTAGAAATATCTTACAATGAAATTAAATTTATAACATCACACAGACTTGAGAAACGTTCAAAGAAAGAATCCCTTTTCTTGGTAATTGTAGGAATTGCCTTTTGCGGGCTGCTCCTGGTCGGCATGGCAGTAGTAGGAGATTGGTCTACTTTTCTGTTATTTATCTCCCTATTTCTTCTCATACTGATCATGGGGAGGAAATATAAAACGCGATTCAGTAATCTGAATACGCAACTGTACATTAGAATGAAGCACAGAAAATGGTATGAGTGGACATCTCATTATTCCCTAATCACTGACGAAGCTTCAGCTGCAGAGATTAAATCTTCTATTGAAATGCATTGTGAGGGCTTGTATAACGCTAAAGCACATGAAGTCATACGACATGCTAACCTTGAGGATTTTGATACCGATGTTTCGGACAGTGCAAGAGGAGATAATAGAGATTTAAAGAACCCTGGATGGCTCCAGGGAGTAAGTACTCAAACACTTCTATTTGGTATCTTTTTAACGTGTTTGAATCTCCTGATATATAGCCAAGAAGGCTTAGAATCAGACCATTTACTTACCGAATTCCTTACAGGATTATTTATGGTCCTATTTGAGTTAGTATTTCGCTGGAATAAACAAATGCAGCGTTACGACACCATTGCGAAAAAATCTATTGTTTATCCTGTCCCTAGAATAAAATCTCTTAGGGATTTGCTGGCCATAATTGAAGTCCTTTTCAAAATAAGTTTGTTTTTCCTGTTTAGTTTGGTTCTCGTGCCTTATATGTTCAATTTAAGCACTCCCCCTATATCAGGAATGTTTGTAATTCTTTTGTGCCCTACATGGGGCTACTATTTCCGACTGGTTTACTGGGAAAAGAAAAATCACATGAAATTTTATACAAAATATGAAAACAGCTTCGAAAATAAATATGCTTTTGTAAAGACGTACGCTGTTAAGGAAAAGGAGGGAGAACGGTGAGCCTTAAAGCTGAAAAGATAAAAAAGCTTATGGGCTGGTGCCCAAATGCCAAAGCACATGAAGCCAGACGACACGTTAACCTTGAGAACTTTGATTCTGACGTTCCGGACAGAGCAAGAGGAGAAAATGGGGATTTAAAAAATCCTGGATGGTTCCGAAGAATAAGAAATCAAATGCTTCTATCTGGTATTTTTTTAACGTTTGTGTATCTCCTGATAATTAATCATACAGGCTTTCTACCATTCGCTTTAATTTGCGGATTCTTCACCGGTCTAGCTGCTGTTGCAGCTCATTGGAATCAGCGGATTGAGCAGTATGATGTCATTGCGAAAAAACCTGTTGTTCGTTATGTCCCTAAAAAGAAATCCTTCTGGATTAGCTTAACCATAATTTTTTTTATTCTTGTTTCTCTTTTTTTCTTGCCATATATACCTAAAATTGGCACTTTCATTACGCAGTTTATGTTTTCTTTCTCTGCAAATGTTATTAGTATGATGTGGGGCGCTTATTTCCTGCTAATTTACTGGGAAAAGAAAAATCACATGAAAATTTATAGAGAAAATGTAAATAGTTACGAGAATACGTATGCTATTGAGGAAAAAGAGGGAGAACTGTGAGCCTTAAAGTTGAAACCATAAAAAAACTTATGGGCTGGTGCCCAAATTGTAAGAAAGCGGCACAGCAAACAAAGCAGTCCTGTACTTTCGTAAATATGGCACCAGTTTCCGGAAAAATTGGACGAGTACCTGAATTCAGAACTTCAAATGTGACTTTTCCTGCAAATTTTACTATATTCTTTGTATATTTTATGATAAGCTCCAGGTTGATCCTATCCCTGAGATATCCAGAGCACATACTTTTTTTCCTGGTTTGCCTCTTACTGCTTAATGTTTCTTGTTACTGGTTGATTCTCAAAACCTGCGATGCAGCAGTTATGGTAGACAAACTGGGAGTACACCTGCAGGCCTTCAGACTGAAGGAGCTAAAAATACCTTGCGAAGAAATTAAAAGTGTAACGTCACGCAGACTTGAAAAGCGTTCAAAGAAAATGTCCATTCTTCTGGTTATTGGAGGAGTTGCCTTTTGTGGATTCGTTGTCTACATGGCTGTAGTAAAAGGACACTGGAATGTTTTTTTGTTCTTGATCTCTTTACTTCCTCTCATGATATTTCTGGAGAGGAAGCAAAAAACTCGATTTGGGGATATGAATACGCGGATGTACATCAAAACCAAACACAGAAAATGGTATGAATTGACTTCTTATTATTCCTTAATCACGGATGACGCCTCGGCCGCAGAGATTAAATCGTCTATTGAAAAGCATTGTGAAGGTAATTAAATGGTCTTTATCAAATATTTCCGGAAACTAATGGGGTAGTGCCCTAATGCCAAGATGACTGAAACCGGATCTCGGATTAGCGATGCAAATTTTGAAGCAAATGATCGATCAGGGGGAGAAAAAGCTGATCGTTCTGGAAGAGAAAAAGCAAGTAACAAGGTAGTGTCGCAAAAATTCAGTAAAATTTGCTCAATTATTTATGCATAGGTTTTGCTATAAAACCTGTGCATAATGAAGTAACTACAAAAAGGCCTATTTATAGAGAAAAATAGTTACCATGTTATGATTAATATATTAATATCGACCTGCATTTTACTGAAAGAACTAATTTATGAAATAAGTTTTGATTTTTGGCAGTAATTTAAAAATACACACTTTTTAAACTCAAACCTGTGCATCTAATTAACAGCAAAAATATACAGTTTTTACCTTAAAACCCATTCACAAAAATAAAGCTAATTGTCACTTTCAGTAGATATGTAAC
>JAUPKV010000238.1 GCA_030837265.1 Methanobacteriota archaeon | reverse complement strand
CCCTTTGCAGGATTGCAGCTTTTTCCGGAAGATCACCCTTTACATATTCTTTACTTACCATACTTCCACTCTCCTAAGTAATTCAGGTTTCATTAAGCTTCATCAGGTCTAATCAATGGCTACCTAAGAACGATCCCGAAAAATCGAAGTAAGGAATAAAAGTAATCCAGATTAAGTTAGTAACCGATTATCTGAATTTGAAGTGAACCAATTGTGTGTTGTCCATAACTTCCAGTAATCCGTAATTCTGAACCTGGCAACTAGATCCCAAACAATTAGACCCCCAATGATCACAGAAACCAAATGCTGGCATCTTTCGGATCGAAGATTACTTGCGGACCCGTAAGACTCCCTGATCAGAGAATAATATGTTCGAGACAATATAAATCATATGTCTGCCTATTAAAAAGTATAAATAAGAATACCAAAAGATCCTCAAGGAATCTCAACGATTCAGATGTATTAAATGGTAACAAATATCGAGTTAGAAATCAAAAATAGTATAAAGCGGACCATAAGATCCGTTTTTCATTTTACTGTTGTTTTTTAAGTCTTTCCAGAATTCCCTTAAGTCCTGCTTTATGCCTGGCTTCGTCGAGGGATGCTCTCTCAAAGAAAAGGGCAGCTCTTGTGTTGCCTTCCTTTCGGGCCAGTTCGGCAGCTTCGGCTTTTTCGACTTCAGCTTTGCTTTCCCCGTCAAGCATCATTTCCAGGTTTTCAATTGTCGTCCCTTTAACAAGTCCGAGGATCTCAGCGACTTCTGTAGCATGCCAGGCTTCGTCCATTGCAACCTGTCGGAGATAAACTGCAACATCAGCAAGTCCTTCACACTCAGCAACCTTTGACATTGCAAGATACCATCCAACTTCAGTGGTTTCTCCTTTGAAAGTGTCCTTTAAAATCTTTTCCAGATCCATAATAATCACCGATTTTCTTTTATATGATTTTATTTATAATTCATCAGACAGATTGGGCTTGGAATTTAAGCTTTAGCCACTTTTAAGCAGATGCTATTGAACTGAAACTCAACTTATCTATCTGATAGAAAAATATAGAACTAATATATTTCAGAGGATAGATAAGATTTCTGGATAAATTAAAGAAGAAAAACTATGAGAAAACAAATTTATATCAATAAAAAAAGTGTACAGACTGTAGTAAACGGATTCAACCAGTTAAAGGACCCGAAGATTATTTAATTGGAAATCTGTGCCTTATTCTATTGGATGATTATGCTTTTGAGAACTGATTTTTAAAAAGGATTGAGAGATTTGTCACTTGAGATTCGTATAGTGCTTGTAGAACCTATGTACCAGGGAAATGTCGGATCCGTTGCAAGAGCGATGAAGAATTTCGGACATACAGACCTGGTGATGGTTAATCCCTGCACTCTCGAAGGACCGGCGAGAGCAATGGCTTCTCATGCAAGAGATGTACTTGAAGGGGCAAGAATTGTTACAACCCTTGAAGAAGCCGTGGATGGTACAAACCTGGTGGTTGGTACAACCGGGACTGGAAGTATGAAGGGCGGAGAGCATATTCGTCTCCCTCTGTATACGGTGAAAGAACTAAAGGACAGACTAAAAGGGTACAGCGGGAAAATTACGATTCTTTTCGGCCGCGAGGATAATGGTTTCAGCAACGACGAGATTAAAAGCTTTGATATGCTTATTACGGTTCCGACCTCTAATATATATCCGATCATGAATCTTTCCCATGCAGTTGCAGTAGTGCTTTACGAACTCTCGGACCTGGAAGGAGGTAATAGTCCGCTTGCAGAAGGGTTTGACCTTCAGCTTCTTTATGAGCACTTCGGGAAACTGCTGGAGGAAATAAGTTATCCATCCCATAAGAAAGATAAAACATTCCTGATGCTGCGGAGAATATTCGGAAGGGCTGGACTCACTCCAAGAGAAGTTCAAACTTTGAGGGGTATAATAAGGAAAATTGAGAGAAAGATAGGAAATGCTCCAGAAGCCGAAAATCAGGCATTTGAATCCCTAAAATGCGAAAATCGAAAATCAAAAAGTTAGAAAGTAGAAAGTTCCGGGAGCATGGAAAAGTTCATATGAGAATAAGCATGTTTTTACATTAGACTTTTCACATGTTTTTAAGCTTTTTTTTAATTATTTTACTCGAAGCCAATTGAGGAAAAAAAAGGATTTTACAAAAAAGTCAATTCAGAGAACATATGACTGAGATGGAAAGCAAATGGGACGAGAAGCTAAAAAGGTTTTTTAAGGACTATTACTGGAATGAGATACTCCAGCTTGCAAATGAATATCCTGATCAAAGAAGCCTTAGTGTGGACTTTACAGATATAGAGAAATTTGACCGGGAACTTTCAAAGGAGTTTATTGAACGTCCGGCTGAGCTTATAGGAGCAGCTGAGGCTGCATTGAAAGAAGTCGACCTTCCTGTGGAAACTTTCCTTGAGCAGGCTCATGTAAGGTTAATTAAAGTCCCGAACAGGATACCTATAAGGGAGTTAAGAAGCAAACACCTTACGCGCCTTGTTGCAATAGAAGGCATGATAAGGAAAGCTACCGAGGTAAGGCCAAGAATCACTAAAGCTGCCTTTGAATGCCTGAGATGTAATTCTATAACTACTGTTGAACAAAATAGTTTCAAGTTTGAGGAGCCTTTCTCAGGCTGTGAGAATGAAACATGTGGAAAGAAAGGGCCTTTTAAGGTCAGAATAGATGAATCTACTTTTATTGATGCCCAGAAACTCCAGATTCAGGAATATCCCGAAAACCTCAAAGGAGGATCCCAGCCCCAGAGCCTTGAGGTGGATTCCGAAGACGACATGACAGGAAATGTCACCCCGGGAGACAGAGTAATTATTAACGGAATCCTGAAATCCAGACAGCGCACTCTAAAAGATGGAAAATCTACCTTCTATGACCTCATACT
>JAUPKV010000237.1 GCA_030837265.1 Methanobacteriota archaeon | reverse complement strand
TGGAGGAGATCGCATAGACGGATAGCTTCAAGCTCTTCTATGGACAAGTTGATAATTTCGAGATCGCAGAGAGGACTTTCCCTTGGCTTAAAATATGTAGCCTTCGGAATACATGATACTCTGCGTTTTACTCTATTAACCATCGAATTACTCATATGCGAGGTATCATAAATAGTTTTTTATTTAGTGGCTTCCAAAACCCGTTTAATCTATTTATTGTGAAAATAATCCCTGAGAATGGTTTATAATTTAACTGAAGATTAATGGGGTAGTTTTATACTATATTAGATAGAGAATAAGTGTAAACATGTTTGACCAGAACAAATCCTATCTTTATGATGACGGTAAAAGAGACAGATTTCAAAGCATTTTTATAAGCCCTACGGTAACGATTATTGCTCTTTGTATACTTTCTTTTATCGTTGAGCTGCTGCCCGGAATTGGGCCTTTATATCTCGGAGCCTTTGAGTTTAATCCAGGGTCGTTTCTGACAAGACCCTGGACACTTGTTACGTATATCTTTCTGCACTCAGGTTTGATGCATCTTTTATTCAATATGTTCGTCCTGTTTTTCTTAGGGACCACACTGGAGAAAATCATCGAAAAAAGGCAGTTTATTGGAATCTTTTTCGCATCAGGGATCTTATCGGCAATTGGCTATAGTCTTTTAAGCTATCCTCTTTTCAATATCTCTCCAGGTTCGATGGTTGGCGCAAGTGGAGCGGTATATGGGATCTTTGCAGCTCTCACAATGCTTGAGCCTGATCTCAGGGTATATGTTTACTTCATTCCGATGAAACTAAAGTATGCCCTTTTGCTTTTTGCTCTCCTTGACTTTCTCATGGTTAACTCGTCTGACATGATAGCCCACACAGCCCATCTGAGTGGGATTTTAGTCGGACTTTATATGGGTTCGCGTATTAAAAGTACTCAACAAAGATATCATAACACGAGGAACATTGGTAGGTGGTAATTTGGCGGAAGACGCCCTTGTCCAGGGAGAATATTGTGGCACGTACCATTATCCAAGACCCGAACCTGGGGAGAAAATCCCCCTACAAATTTTAAATTTCAAAAAGGTATTTGCAGCATGGTCACCTGACTTAGGAAAGACCTGCTATTTTGAAGAACTGCCTGAGAACGAGAGCCTAAAAAGAATAAGGGAGATAATCCTTCTCCAGGTCTACGACTGGCTTGCATGCAGAAAAGGGTTAATCGAGCTTACAGATTACGAGTTCGATAAATTCATGGATGTGTATGAGGCTTTTCTGCAAAAACTCGGAGAAATTCAGTACGGTAGGCAAAAAAAGGGGAGACGGATGGAAAACATCTTTGAACTTGAGGAATCGGCTTATATCATCAGGGAGGTTAAAGGGGAACCTTTTTCCGATAAATTATAGGTAGGATAAATTTAATTAGTATTCTAATTAGAATTATATATTAAGATTTATATATTAAGATTTATATTCCGCCTGTAATCTTGTAGTTCTACGCTTACCTGAAGGAAACTTAATCTTAAGTTTACTTATTATTTGACCAGAATGTTATATAAGTTATAAAAGATTAAATTTGATTGCCTGAATATGCAAATGTTTTACTACAGAGAAGCAGATATAGGTATTACCAAATGTTAGGTTTTACCAATTGTTACGCGCTAAATTGTCACCTAATACTTATAGATTATACCTAATACTTACAGATTATAAGAGTAGTGTCTTTTGAGTTGCAAACAGCAGAGGACATAGATAATGAAACCTGTAAAAGATGGTATTGATTCCATCTCCAGATACCTCCGCTCTAAGAAAGAAGTTGGTAGGAGGAAAATAGGGCTTCTAGTGGACGGTCCGAACATTCTCAGGAAAGAATTTGATGTGAACCTGGAAGAAATAAGAGATGTATTGAAAGACTACGGAAACATCAAGATAGGGCGCGTTTTTCTAAATCAATATGCCTCTGACAAGCTTGTCGAAGCTATTGAGAATCATGGACTTGAGCCAATTATTTGTTCAAGTGATGTTGATGTGCGCCTCGCAGTCGAAGGCATGGAACTTGTTTTTAATCCCCATATCGACACTCTGGCAATAGTGACCAGGGATGCGGATTTTAAACCTCTCCTAAACAAAGCGAATGAACACGGCAAAGAAACTATTATCTTTGGAGTTGAACCCGGTTTTTCTACGGCTTTAAAAAACTCGGCCGATTATGTTATTCTAATGAAAAAGAATAAGATGAGCAGTTACGACGAGACCGACGGAGCCGAAAAGGGTGAAGGAAAGATGGATACTTCAGATTTTAAAGAATATCATGATGACATGTTTCCGGAATCTATGGAAAACATCTAATTGGATAAAGTTGATTCTTTGTAGAATGCTTTAAAGGATGGTACCATTACACATGCGTACACCGGAAGAGTTTCTAAAAATAGGCGTAGCAATTACATTTATTGGTTTTATAACCGTATTTTTGGGTATAATTCTTACTACTTTACAGGATCCGGGGGGCAGCCAGATAGGTGGAATAATATTAATAGGCCCTATCCCGATAGCTTTTGGTTCTTCGCCTGAGATTACATCTAATATGTTGTGGCTCGGGTTAATAGTAGCAATCCTTTACTTATTCCTATGGAAGATGAAACCTTGATTGGAAGCACCCTTCTTCTGGTTGGAATTTTCACACTATTTGTGGGATTTTTGATAATTGTGGCCAGTATAGCTCTTAGCTCACTTCAGGACTCCAAATCAGAGAACAAATATTCTGGAAGAACCGAGTCAAATTCATCACAGAAAGGAGCTAACTATAGCGAAACCCGAGATTATTCGAGCTCTCCTTATGAAAAATCTCCTGCAGGAAAAGTCGAGTCTAATGTCAAAACTGGAGGAGTCATTATGCTCGGCCCGATCCCAATTATTTTTGGAAGCGACAAGGAAAGTGCAAAAACTGCAGCAATACTTGCAATTATTCTCATGGTTCTCAGCCTTCTGTTCTTGAGAGGCTGGCTGTTCTAGCTCCCGAGTTTCGCTTCGTCACCCGAGTTTCGCTTCGGGAGCACGATGTCCTTTTCAGTCGCTACGCTCCCTCAAGAGGACTAATTTGTTGGCACAGTTTTCTTTTGTTTTTCTGCTTTTTCTGT
>JAUPKV010000236.1 GCA_030837265.1 Methanobacteriota archaeon | reverse complement strand
CGCCAACAAAAAAGATAATAATTGCAAGTTTTACCCATTTCCAGAAATCAAAAGGCTCGAAAAGAGCTTTTTTTGATCTTGAAAAAGCTCTATCCACCGCATCTATTGCATACCAGCTCATAATACATAATTTTGTTTGGTAAATAAGTAATTATCTAGAAAACGAAGTCGAAGAATTCTCAGGTCAGTTAAAATTGTTAGCTCCAAGCTCTTTGAGAATCATGAATTTCAAGAATCATACAAAATAGCAGATTTTTCTTTATACCTTCTGTTTTCCTGTAACTTTAGCTCTCGAGTATACCATAATAGTTTCATACAAACCCTTAAGGGTTCTCCCATTTTTCGTATTCTGCACGGATCAGGTCCTTGTGAGTACTATCCGGTGGCCAGGGATTCGAGATTTTGATAGAGCCTCAAAGCCGGAGACAACTTCAAACATTTCCTCATCGATTCCGCTCTGGCGCAAGCGATAGAATTTTCCGTTGAGATCCTCTAGCATTTTCTCGATGTTTTTATCTGCGCGCTGCATAGCAGCCAGACGGCTTGCATTTTCACTCGCAAGGGATTCAACACATGCCCGAAAAAGCGAAACAAAAAGATATTCGCGGATGAATGCCCCCAATGTTTCTGTGCTATCGCCCATTACCTCAGGCAAGTTCTTTGTTGTCCAGGGTCGTTCAGCCAGTTCACGCATCCAGCTCTCGTCCAGTGGAAGCAGCCGTTGACTGACAGGCTCATAAGTATCTCTGGCTTTATGACGGTTGTAAAATAGATAAAGTTCAGAATTCTCATCCTGGCCTCGGAGCTTTTCATTTTCCACAAGAATCTGGCCTATAAGTGGAGTAACGGCTTTGACCGAATTCGGCACTGCAAAGAGTCCAATCGGTGTTAAATTTGCATCAATCAGTCGCGAATAAACACGCTCTCCGACAGTCCAGATATGATGTTTACCTGGCAAAGATCCCAGTTTCTTGACCGCATAATCGGCCACAATATCATTAAAATGGCCAACAAGCCCCTGATCTGAACCAAATACGACCGCACTAATAGAACCTGCACTCTTCTGCCTTATCCGTTCTGAAGGAGGGGAAAGTGAAATTTCCTGAAAGCATACTTCCAATCCCAGTTCCACTGTGCGATAATAATCAGACAACGCACTCACTGATTTCTCGTATTGTCCTATACTCGAGGCAGCTAGGGCTTTCATCGTGCGGACGACGGACTGAAGATCGTTTGCCCTATCAATCTTTTTGCGAAGATTTTCTGTGGTTTCACTCATAACTTACCCTTATTTTTTCTATCTGCACTTGATTTCGGTTCTGGTTTCTGGCGATTCATTCTCAATTTTGGTCTTCTGTTTTTGATTTACTTTCAGTTTTGACTTCCGGCTTAGACATGGGTTTGGACTCAGGCTGGAAGCGTTTTAGAGCTCTGCTTGCGATCTCGATAATCTTTTCACGATCCTTATCGCTCAATTCTGCATTGGCATCGAACCGCTCGCGTACCTCTGCCGGGATATCCTTTACTGCCTCAAGAAGGGAATGTTCAGCATCAGTCATCTGGTCAAGCGGCACATTGTGAAAGAGTTTTGCATCTAGTGCAAGTAGAATAAAGATTTGGTCAGGAACGGGTAACGGAGAAAATTCCGGCTGTTTAATAATCTCGCGGATCCGTTTTCCATGCTCAATAATCCTGCGGGTGTTTTCGTCTAGCCTAGCACCAAACCGAGTAAACGCTTCGAGTTCTTCAAACTGTGAATAGGCAAGCTTTAGATCCCCAGCCACCCCACGGTAGGCAGCAAGCTGTGCTTTACCGCCCACTCGAGAAACGGATTTGCCGACATCAACTGCAGGCAGCACGCCCAGTTCAAAAAGCGAAGGTGAAAGATAGATCTGCCCGTCCGTAATAGAAATCAGGTTAGTTGGAATATACGCTGAAATGTTCTGGGCTTCTGTTTCAATGATAGGAAGAGCAGTAAGTGAACCGCCTCCAAGTTCCTCGAGCAGGTGGGTTGCACGTTCTAGTAACCGTGAGTGAATATAAAAAATATCACCTGGATATGCTTCACGCCCTGGAGGACGGCGAAGCAGGAGGGAGATTTCGCGATAGGCACGCGCATGATTGGTTAAATCGTCGTAAACAATCAGCACATCTCGGCCCGATTCCATAAAATACTCTGCAATACTGGTTGCTGCGTAAGGAGTAATATAAATTAGACCGGAAGGGTCGCTACCTTCGGTCACGACGACAACAGTGTAATCCATTGCACCCTTTTCTCGCAGAGTTGCTATTGTCCTGGCAACTGCTGATGCACGCTGACCTATGGCGCAATAAACGCACAGGACATTGTAATCACGCTGGTTAAGGATTGTATTGATCGCAATTGCGGTCTTACCAGTCTGGCGGTCACCCATGATCAACTCTCGCTGACCGCGTCCAACTGGTATTAATGCATCAATAACTTTGATGCCAGTCTGGAGAGGCATTGTGACTGGAGCACGGTCCATAATTGGCATGCTGGGACGCTCAATCGGCAGGCGCTTGCTGGAGATCACAGGTCCTTTGCCATCGAGTGGCCGACCGAGAGGGTCGATTATGCGCCCGAGCAGTCCTTCGCCTACGACTACGTCCATAACCCAGCCAGTGCGTTCAACTTCG
>JAUPKV010000235.1 GCA_030837265.1 Methanobacteriota archaeon | reverse complement strand
TGAAACGAGAATGGACAGACTGAAAAATCAAAGATTGAAACAAAGAGTTCCGTGCATTTAAATTGCTATTTTTTTAACAACTTTCTGATATGCTGGTTTTAATTCCAGCTATTACTTCTTTGGCCCTGAAGAATGACTTTGATCAGGGGATCATTAAGGCTTTAATAATTACTGTTAATCAAATTTTTTAAAATTCTTACTTGCTTTTCAAAATTGAGTGATTTTACGTTATCCTATGGCTTTGTTTGTGTATGTCTCATAAACGAACAATCCTTTAAGTAACGATTTTGATTAGGTGACAGGTATTTCTGTATTAATTTTTTAGATTTTCCTTCTTTGTACTTTGAAAGCAAAGTCTAAGCTATCTTAATAAAATATATTATTGACAAAAAATTATATAAGAAAGGAAGAAAATTTATGAGATTTCGGTAAAAATATTTGAATCTTTCAGAAAAAGGGGAAATTTTGATTCATGGAATCTCTTATAGGGTTGTATAGATTTGTTCTTAAATTCGCCAATAATCGGTATTATGTCAAGGATTGATGTTTCTATTTTCTTATGTGTTCTAACAAAATCACCTTCTTTGCAATTAAGGACAAACTTGACTTATAATGATCAAATAAAGTTCGAAAAAGAAATGCATTGAGAATATAATTAGTATATTTTGACTGGCTTCTATAAAATTATTAAAGATTATTATTTGTAAGAACAAGTAATTCGATGGACTTTATATAATTTAATGTATATAGTTAGGTATACTCACAGGTAAGCAAAACTTCATACTTGCTAGGTAAAAATGGCAGACGGGCACCTACTAAGTATACAAAAATTACCGGAGTGAAATGCATTGATTGGGGGTATTACTAGATTAGTTGATTCATATCTTTCGAAGTATTTACCTTCAGTCGAAGACAAACAAAATGAGCATGATATAAACAGACAATCGGAGGGAGAAAATGGGTATAAACTTTGGATTATTTAGTGGATTTAATGTCAATGTGGGTATGGAAGCGTTAACCCTGGGCGGTATCAGTTTTGGTTCAATCAGTGGATTCGACCTTGACGGCCTTTTATCAGGAATACTGGGATAAAATAAAGGAGGGGATTTAAATGGCATACTTTGCTCTGCTCTATCAGCAAGTTTCTTATAAAATTAAATATAGTAATACGCTACTACAGATAGCCTACCAGTTTTAAGATTGTCAACTGAACTTATAATCAAAGATTTCCAGTAATATAAATAAAAAGGAGGAAATTTAAATGGCATCATACTTTGCTTTGCTCTATCAGCAGATTAATTATAAAATTAAATACAGTAACACACTACTGAAGATTGCCTACCAGTTCTAAGATTGTCAACTGAACTTATAATTAATTTTTTTCTGGTACTGTAGGTAAATCAAACAGATCGGTATGAAAATACTGTATAAATAAAAATTGAATTTACGCAGTTGCCTCTCAGAGGCAACTTTGAATTTGTACATTTCTACAGTAGGTTTTTGAAGTTTTCGGGAGTTATAAAGAATAGCGCTTTTTTTAACGAAGGCAAATGATTTAAGAGTCGCATAATATTAACTCCTACAGACTTCACAGAGCCATTGGAGTTTATTTTAATAAACTTCTTCTCTCCTTTGAGTATAAATAGTATTGATAGATAGGTCTCAGGCTTGTACAGGGCTATCCGTCTCCCCTACACATGTGTTGTGGAAAAGCGTCGTCACAGTTCGGAAAAATTAGTAAATATATATGATAAGGCTGCTCAGGTCTAGGGGTTTTATCGCTCTAAACGACTACGGTTCTACTTAACAAACTCGTCTGGGCAAGAGCAAACACACGTTACTTTCTTGCTTGTTTACATGTAGGCTCCGGCTTACTGTGAATCTTCTCGAACACGCAAAACAATTTTCCCGCGTGTATGAAGGGTTTCACTCATCTCGTGAGCTTTTCGTGCATCTTCCAGAGGAAGTACGGTCGTAACGACAGGTTTAATTTTCCGTTCGTCTATGATGGCTGCGATTTGAGCCAGCTCTTTTCCATCTGACTGCGTCGCCACTCTTTTTGCACGCACACCGCGTTTTTCAGGCTCACCCTCAGGAATGTTGGCTACAGTAGTTACCAGGAACCCACCGGGCTTTAAAACGTCCCAGGATCTCTCAAATGTGTCTCCTCCGACTGTATCCAGAACCACATCCATATTGCCTACTACATCTTCAAATCGCTGGTTCTTGTAATCTATTACTTCGTCAGCACCTATACTTTTCAAGAATTCCGTATTTTTCTCAGACGCCGTGCCTATAACATACGCTCCCTTCCATTTGGCGAACTGGATTGCAAAAGTTCCGACTCCGCCGGCAGCTCCATGAATAAGTATTGACTGCCCCGTTTCGAGTCCAGCAAGATCGAAAATTGACTGCCAGGCAGCCAATCCGGCAGTAGGAATTGCAGCACTCTCAACGAATCCGATACTTTTTGGTTTCAGCGCCATTTCTGCAGGACTGGCCACCGTATACTCGGCATACCCGCCCTTCCCGATGGCCACTTTAGCAAAGACCTTATCTCCAGGCCGGAATGAAGCTTCATCTTTTCCTACCATGTCAACAGTACCTGCAACATCCAGCCCCATCACGGACGGTAAGAGTAATGAGCCTATATAGCCTCTACGTACTTTCCAATCTATTGGATTGACTCCGGTAGCAAAAATTTTGATACGAACTTCATCGGGACCAGGCTGCGGTTCCGGGATCTCTTCGTATTTCAAAACTTCAGGCCCCCCAAATTCATGAATTCTTATCGCTTTCACGTTCTTCCCCCCAAAAACGTCTTTTCGATAGCAGTTTAATCTAATTCAGTTTCGAGTTCTTTCCTCGCCACAGCTTGTGCCTTAATATAGATAATTGTATTAATTGATTTAAATACAATTGTATACTTCGACTTTTCATTTGCATAAAAAAGAGATCAGGAGATAAGTTTTCCCTGATCATTCCGGTTACTTCAATTTTAAATCTGCTGTCTCCTATCTATTATCCTCTTTGACTTTCCTGCTGTTCTCTCTATACTGCCTTTTTCAAGGAGCACGACATTTGTGCGGATATTCAGGACAGCTTTGAGTTCATGCTGAACATGGTTTTGGACTGCAGCGAGGTCTTTGAGGTCGCCGGTGAAGGCATTGTCTTCAAGTTCGACTTCGACTGTGAGTTCATCAAGCATGTGTTTATTGCGGTCCAGAATGAGCTGGAATTGTTCGCCCACCTGAGGAATTCTTGAAATAACGTTCTGGATCTGAGAGGGGAAAACATTGATGCCCCTTACAATTAGCATATCATCGGCTCTGCCGAGAATACGTGATATTTTTGTGGTTGTCCTGCCGCAGGCGCATTCGGACTCAAGAAGCCTTACTATGTCACCTGTTCGGTACCTAATATTACAGAAACCGTATTTATTAATGGAAGTAAGGATAAGCTCGCCTTTTTCGCCTTCCGAGACCTGTTCTCCGTTCTCGTCCAGGACTTCCACGAGGAAATTGTCACTCCAGATGTGAAGGCCATTTTGTTCCTGGCACTCAAAACCTACTCCCGGGCCAAACATTTCGGAAAGTCCATAGCAGTCATAAGCTTTAATGTTAAGCCTTTTTTCAAGCTGCTTCCGGGTATTTTCCGACCAGGGTTCCCCTCCGAAGACCGCTGCTTTCAATTTGAGTTGATCTACCAGGACAAGCTCTTCTGCAGTTTCGGCAATGTAAAAGGCATACGAAGGAGTACAGTGGATTGCTGTAACCCCATAATCGATCATCATCTCAAGCTGCTTGGCTGTATTTCCTGTTGCTGCGGGCACTATCATTGCCCCCAATCTTTCTACGCCGTGATGGAATCCAAGGCCACCTGTAAAGAGCCCGTAGTTCATGGAATTCTGGATAACATCTGATTTTGAAAGCCCTATCATTG
>JAUPKV010000234.1 GCA_030837265.1 Methanobacteriota archaeon | reverse complement strand
CCTTCTTTGAGAACAAAAGCCGTATTTTCAAATTCGTTTATTATTGTGGGATGGTGGAGGCAGAAAGTTCTATTACTGCTCCAGAAATCAAGGAAATTTGCGATTATCTGATCAAAATCATCTTTAGTACAATTTAAAAGCTCCATCCGTGACTTTTATAAGCTTAAATCATATAAAACATTTGCAAGAGTTCGGGGTTCTGAGGAATTTTCTCTATACTAAAAGTAAAAAAGAATTTTTCTGAAACATGCAGAAATCATTTCAGAATAAAACGGCCTCTAATTTTGGAAGTATTTTTAATCAGGGGCTTACTGATAGATTCGATCCGTATCCTTTTGTCACCCAATTGGCAACTGTCTTATTAGATGGATCAATAATATTTTTCGAAATCGTACCGTATTTGATACCACCTACGTTCCACATAACATTATTATAAACCAAAACAGTCCCTGATGCATGAACTGGCTGAACGGCGGCATTTCCAGAAGATCCTTGATAATCATGGAATATATTATTATGGATCTTAATCCCACTCAGGTTGCCTTCCATTTCTGTACAACACCATCCGGAATTATGCAGTCCGTAAAAGGTATTATTGTCGATTTCAATATTTTTAGAGTTGTCCGCTCTAATACCCGTGTTTACCCTGATGTCAATCTCATTATTATAGGCTCTGCAGTCCGAGGACCCGGATAAGAATTCTATCCCGTCATGTCCTGAGCGAATTGAGCAATTATATATCTGTACTCCAGAACTCTTCGCTACCCGAACGCCATCACCATAGAGGTAATTCTGGAACAGACAATCATGAACTGTACAATTTGTAACAGAACTTAATTTTATACAGTTTCTATAGTTTCCGTGACCTCCATCACTAGTTCCTGTTGCCGAACTTTTGAATTGAAGGTTGGATATTTCAGCATTAGAAACACCTGAACCATATACATAAGCAGGTGCTGCTGCAGAATTACAAACGGAATCGGTAGCATAGATTATTGTATCGTTGCCTTCACCTTTTAAAATTACATTAGATTTTAAAATTATAGGCGAACTTAGTTGATAAGTACCATTAGTAAGATTTACATATCCAGGGTTACTCTCCGTAGCGCCTGATGCTGCAGAACTTATTGCACTATTAATAGCAGTCTCGGCATTTGCACCGGATGTAGGACTTAGTGTGATTGTTTGTGCGCCTAAAGCTAATGGTATGGCTGTAAATATAAGGCATGTTGCCAGGAGTAGGATTCCTAACTTTTTTTGAATCATAGTATCACCTTTGGATTGGATTTTTGATGGGTTTGTGTACATTCGAATTTAATGTTCAAATTAAATAGTACAAATTTAATAGTTCAAATTTAATAGTTCAAATTTAACAGAGAAGTTTCTTTTTTCTCCAAAGCTGACGCTGTTATTGAAAGAACTCATGTTTAGGAATAAGATCCTGTCCGCCTTTTCAATATCACATCAACTTTAGATGTATCTTCAGGGGATTTTAGTAATCTACTGTATGGAACAGAGTGACTGTTTCTCGAAATATTACAAAACTTAGTCAGGTAGTCTTTCTACAACAATTAAAAAATTTTTATTATATCTCTCTAGTGTATTTTTTTCTGTTATATGCGGCTCTCTGCATTTATTGCGGGGCGGACACATTTCACACAGCGTTTTAAAGCCCAATCCTTCTAAGGGTTTTTTAATGGAAGTAGCCGAAATTAAAAGCTTTATATGCTTCCAATATTCAAAACCTGTTATCGATATTTGGAGTTATTTCTCCGGTCATTACTTCCTCTTTAACAATTATGGCTATTGTTTACGTCAACTTTCTTATTAAAAACGTTTTGTTAATCTGTTGTAATTATTCCTGAGTTAACAATCTATTGATTGTAATCATATTATATATATTTTTAGATATTTTATATCATATTTATATAAATGCGTGAGTATTATTCCAGTTTCCCCACTGTCCTGCATCCGGAAAAATTGTGCGTTTGTTTTGGCAAAAATCTAATTTTATACTATTTTTAAACATCATTTTTTCCGTGTTTTCAGCTCTTATTCCCTCACATGCCTGACAATATGGCCGGCTTCAGGAATAATTATTTGGGATACGGCGAGTCTTACTGCATTTGGTGATCCGGGGAGGCAGAATATTGCTTTGCTTTTAATTATGCCAGCTGCTGCTCTTGTGAGTATAACTGACGTACCAATATCCTCGAGGCTTTTGTATCTGAAAAGCTCTCCGAATCCAGGGATCTCTTTCTCAAAAAGAGGAGTAATTGACTCTATTGTAAGGTCTTTTGGAGCAAGCCCTGTACCACCACTCGAAATTATAATATCAGCGGAACTGGTAAGGGCTGCAAGGATTGCGTCCACAATTAATTCTTTTTGGTCAGGAACGAGCTTATAGAAAGATACTTTATGGCCAGAGGATTCGAGAAGGTCCTTTATGACTTTTCCGGAAACGTCATCAGCTTCTTCAGGCAAAGCAGTGTTACCATATTTTTCATATCTTGAGCTCGAAACTGTGATTAGAGCAAATAAAAATGATTTTTTAGCATCTTTTTTGTGGATTTCCGGTGTATGTTCTTTCATAAAAACCACCTGGTTGTATGGTCCTTTTTATTCTAATTACTTGTTCCACTTTATAAACAATGACTTGAAATGGATAGTGTTTTCAGGGCATACCATAATATTCAAAAATGGGAGTTTTTATCTTCGGAGCATTTTTTAATCCTTATTATATCTCAAAATCGTCAGTTTATAATTCTAGACGTCAGATTCATTCTGGCCTTTGAACAGATATCATATTAAAGCGTTGGAGCTTCAATAAACTTTAAAATCATAAGGAGGTTAGATCCTGTTACTAGACAGAATCCTATTATTAACAAAGTATATATCAAATAAAGTCCTTTTTATATTTATACTGATAGCATTTCATTGGAACGAATGTGATTTCTTAAAAGTCTAAAGCTTAAGTATTCTCCCTGGGGTAGGTAAATAACTCCAGATACTACTCAATATGTTCTCATGAATATATTGCATTAAGAGGAAAATCATGAAAGTGGATTATAATACGGAAAACCTTGAGAAAATTTCAGAAATATTCATTTCCATTGCTAACCAGACGGGACAATTAATCTTTGATGGTGATGCAAAGACAGGTAAAATTGGGTGGTATGGAGCTATTGAGGAGTTTACCGGCTATACTCCGGAGGAATTTAGTAAAGTCGATCTGATGGGTTGTCAAGACTTAATACATCCCGATGATTACGAACGGGTATGGGGCGCTCTGGTGAACTCTTTACAAACCGGGGAGACATTTGAGCAAAAATTCATGTTTAAGAGAAAAGACGGTTATAGTTATGTGGAACTCAGCTCTATTTTTTTGAAAGATGCAAGCAACTATGTGTACAGGGGCATTGGAGTATTTAAAGATATCACCGAAAGGAAAAACTATCAGGAAAAACTAAGAGTAAGCGAAGAAAGTCTCATCAGATATTTGCAAAATTTTAGGGGAATTGGGTTCCAGCTGGACAGTAACTATAACTTTGTACTTCTACACGGAGCTATAGAAGAAATTACTGGTTACAAGGATAAAGATTTTTTTTCTGGAAAAGTTCATTTAGCTCAGCTTGTAGATCCTGAAGATTTAAATGATTTTCTTGAAAATCGAAGGAAATTAAATGCTACTACAAATTCACTCGTTGAACAAGAATACAGGATCCGAAATCGGAACATGGATAGAATCTGGGTTTTCGAATCTATTCAGGTTGTACATAATATAGATGACTCAAATTGGCTTTATCAGGGCTTCATTCAGGATATTAATGAGAGAAAAATTGCATCGGAGGCTCTTGATAAAATCGAAAAACTCCGTAAAAAAGAGATTCATCATAGAATCAAGAACAACTTACAAGTTATCTCAAGTCTCTTAAATTTGGAATGTGATAACTTACTATCCACAGGTTTTATTGATCGTGAAAGAATTATCGAAGCATTTCGAGAAAGCAACAATCGAGTTTTGGCAATGTCAATTATCCATGAGGAATTATACAACTCGAGAAACGTGGAGACCATTAATTTCGCCTCTTATCTTATAAAATTAACAGACGACCTTTTCAAGTCATATAAAGTGGGAAATTCCGATATTAAATTGCGACTTAACATGGAAGATTTCTTCCTTGAAATGGATTATTCAATCCCGTTAGGTATCATTGTCAATGAACTGGTCTCAAATTCCTTAAAATATGCATTTCCGAATGGGAGAAACGGGGAAATTAATATTGAACTTCAAATAGTTTATGATTTTAATGAAACACCAAGCAATGCTACTGTTGAATCTTTTATAAAAAATAACCTTTGTCCTCGTAAACATTTAAAATTGATTGTCGAAGATAACGGAATTGGTTTTCCACAATCTATTGACTTCAAATGCACCAGTTCGTTGGGCTTGCAACTTGTTAACACGCTTGTGGATCAAATAGGTGGTGAAATAAAAATTGAAAAAAGCCCCGGAACTAAATTTGAAATTTTGATTCCTAATTATCATATGCAGATACACAGGATTAACTAATTTGAAAATGTGGTTCTGTAACCAGATATTCAATTATCATATGGTCTATTCACTTCATCTTCTCAAGCTCTTTTTAGCAGCATCAAATTTTTCGGGTCTGATTATAGCCCTTACATATTACATTTTTTCATTAATCAGTTCATATTTTCCTCTCTTGTTCTATTTATATTCTCTTTTACTTCGTTTCTAATACATCCCAACTGTCAATATTTATTAAAACACTATTTTTTTTGTGAAGACAGGTTAAAATACCGCAAAATTTATAAATTAATGTTGCATATATACACCATAAATACACCATATATAGTGTAAATTAAATTTCGTCACTAAGATGTTCAGTATGTGGTTAGGGGGTCATTTACTGAAAATCACAAGCTGAAGCGAAATTCATCGTCTTCGGTTAAGATATGTTCTTGCCTGGAATCTTGATTCAATGATAAACAACTCAAAATATTGAGCATTTGAAATTGAATCGATATAACACAATTTCACATCATCAATATTGTAAGAGTTTCAGGGTGGGTCACATAATTTTAGACAAGGCTTCAATAGGTGACGAAAACTGAATTGTCAAATTAGATAATTATTCAAAGTATAATTTGGTCAATTTAAATAAAAAATGGAAAAATAGCCTAAATATCAAAAAACAGTGGTAATTATGGTAATAAATAATTGTGAAACTTTATGGAAAGATTATTACTCTAAATATAGAATCGTTGGAAGTTCTCTCAGAAAGCCAATTCTTTTCGAATGGTTATATGATAATTACACAAACTTATATCTTTCTTGTGTAAATCCGTCTGATATATTGAAACTTGCTGATTTAAAGACCAGTTTAGCTTTAGTGGATGTAGCTGTGGATGACTCATGTGATTGTGCTTCTTTAATAGAGAAGAACGGAGGAGATGAATTCAGCTATGAAATGTTAAGTATGCTTTACGATATTGATAAGATTGCGTCAGGAGTTCACACACCAACGTACTCTAATCTGAGTGAAAATTTGTATATAAAAACAAGTCATCGAATATTCTCAGATATAATTAAAAATCATATAACTTCCCTCCCAAAATATCAAAACTTTAGAGGTGAGTTTTTCCTGGCGATTAGAAATGTTGCCGAGTCAATGGAGTTTTCCTACATTTTGAATCAGAATAAGGTTATTTATCCATTCTCTCAAGTCATTAAGAACAAGGCTGCTGCCACGATGGTTGCTGTCCATTCCATAATGGATCTAATGTGTTCTCATGACTTTGACGACTCTGAGCTTGGCAGCGCTATATCACTTTTCAAAATGGCAGACATTGTAGCCACTCTTGACAATGCCATTTTTACCTGGAGAAGAGAAATTATTGAAAGAGATTACAGTAGTCCTATAATCTCATTTGCTCTTGAGAAGAAGCTTATTAAATTCAACGATTTTGAGAAGATTAGCGTAGAAAAAATGGAAGAATGTCTATTGCCTTTACTAGATATATTAAATGATGAGCTTAAAAACACTTTGTTATCAATGGAAGTATTCGCGGAAGATTATGAAATAAAAAGCTTTAATGCCTCAGAATTTATCAACAACTATAGGACTTATGCATCTGATAACCAAAGAAAAAAAGAGATGGTCAAAAACATAGTGTGTTTATAACATAAGCTCACAACGACTCCGCTTTCAAAATCAGGTAATTTTTCCTTAACTAACTAATCTTATTTAACTTGTTGGTTAAGACATATGTGGTTTGGTTCTGTGTAGTTGATGGGGTTTGATCTTCGAATAATTCGGAACCTTACCGGATATTTATCGGATATTCAATATACTACACTGTACCCTTTTCTTTTACTCTCCAGTACATCGATTCCATAGTATGTCAAAATTTATTGTTATGTTTTTAGTGTAATTGGCGATCTAATACAAGCATTTTGTCATTATTTATATGATTTCATTCGTCGACTTTTTGTTCATTCTCTGTGAAAGCAACTTTATCCTGACCACTATGATTCTCATTCAATTTCATGTTGCTATAAGAAACAATATTTCTTCTCACAGCTTCTTTTACGAATTCCTGAAGTGAGACAAAACCAAGTTTTTTATCGGTTTCTATGATTCGTTTGATTTCATTTATCATTTCTTTTGGAATACTTACTTTTTCATATTCTATTTTTGTTTTATCTGGAAATGACACCATATATGGAGTATATATAGTGTAAATTTATAAGCTTATCGATTGTTATATTTAACTTCACAAAATATGCGTTGCATGACATTTAATCATAGTTCACTTATTTTTTTCATAAACTATTCCTTCAGATTCCATTATATGATGAGGATATTGTGCGTATCTTTCAAATTATATGACTCAAATGCTTTAAAATTTCCATCAGCGAATATTATAAAACTCATCTTATCGTAATCAGTCGCTTTCTTGAAAATAACACTATCTAGTTGACATAAGAGATTTTACAGAACCCTAAAATATAAAACTCTTATACCAGTCCTTTTTAAAACAATTTAGAATGCGGGAATAGAGGTGGTAAAAGGCACTCATCACTAAAGGGATTTCAGTCATTAACAAATAAAAATCTCGCTCAGAGGAGAAGTTCAATTAATAAAGAAATAAAGCAAGGGACAGGATAGAAAAGCATAAGATGAAATACGTCCACGAATGAGAAAATAGAAATAGTTCGCCGATTCTTTGAAGAAGGGCCTTCCAAAGGAACGCTAAGTGCCGCTGATGGACTGCTGTCACGTGATTTTGTTCTTCATGTACCTTTACACGTATCACCTGGAATCGAAGGAATAAATGAAGTAATTACCACTTGCAGGCAGCCTTTGAGCACTTCAAATATTTTATTATTTTTCAGGATTATGTTTTTTCGATCACTTTTTCATATACTTCAAGGGTTTTTTCAGCTATTGTACTCCAGTTATATTTCTTTTTGAGAAGATCATGCCCTTTTTCTCCCATTCTATTACGTCCAAGCCCTTCAAGGACGTAATTGAGGCCCCAGGCAATGGATGAGGGTTCTTTATGAGCAATAACACCTGTTTTGAAGTTATCCACGAGGGCAACCGCATCGCTTGCAACCACCGGTTTGCTTGCATCCCAGGCTTCAAGTACGACAATTCCGAAGGGTTCGTTCCGGCTGGGTATGCACACGAGGTCGCAGGCATTAAACCAGTCAATTACGGTATTATCCGGAGCATATCCGAGGAAGTTGCATGAATTTCCAATACCTAGCTTTTGAGCCCGATTTTCACACTGAGAGCGCATCCCCCCGTCTCCGATGAGTACAAACCTGGCATCCCTTTTTCTCAGGATTCTTGCAGCAGCTTCTACCAGCAAGTCCGGGCCTTTTTGATAAGCCATCCGCCCCGTAAAAAGCACAACTGGAAGAGAGGGGTGAATTCCATGCTTCTTTTTTACTTTTCCGGGATCAATATCTCTTTTAATCTTTCCCAAATTTATGCCGTTAGGAATTTCCCAGAGCTTGTAATTAGGAATCCTGTAAATTTGCTGAATTTCTTCTGTCAGGATTTTTGAAGTAGTTATTATATCTGAGGACTCGTACCCTCCGAGCCATTCTCTGTGTGATATCTCCTTTGCTTCCCACCAGTCTCCGTGACGATTTCCATTACGTCCCCATTCGGTGCTGTGAAAAGTTAGCACAAAGGGCAATCCAAGTTCGGCTTTTATCCTGCAGAGCACATTTACCGGATGCCAGTCATGCCCATGCAGGATGTCAAATTCCCCTACTTTCTCTCTGACATCCAGGAACCGGAAGTACATGTTGTCGCACATCCTGTTCATCTGCTCCACTATTCCTACATTTTGATCGCAGGTAACTTTGTGATAGTGAACGTCGTTGAAAATTTTATCACTGTTATCAAGCCCTCTTGTAAAAAGATGAACCTCATATCCCTCTGCTGCAAGAGCCTCTGAGAGTTCGGATACATGGGGGGCAATCCCTCCGACGCGTATAGAATACAAACTTTCCCAGGAAAACATTCCTATTCGAATCTTTTTCATATACTCCCTTACCCTTTTTTGTCATAATGGAATTTATGATTTAAGTAACTAAGAATAGTATACGATCATTTTATATATTTTTTCTTATATAACCTGGGCATTTGGAAGGGTCGTTTTTGTACAAGACCCAGTAATCATATATCATCCTGAATTCCAATATTCTGTTATCTAACTCGGTAACTTTTTCAGTGTTACTAATTGTATTATATTACTTGTATTTTTTCCTATAAATTTGCTTCAGCTAAAAATCATTTGCTTAAAAAACATAATCCTTTAAAACAGTATTTAATTAGTTTAAAAATAAAAATAAATGTCATAAGAAAAAAGTAGTCTTTAAAATCCTCCAAGAACTGATTTTTTCTTTTTTGCATTTCCTTAAGTAAGAAGAACACAGACAATGTTCTTTAATCGCTGTAACCCTATCTTATGACTTCTATCGTTAATTCCGGAATAAATCCCAAAAAAAGTCTGAAGTTTACAAGCACATATCTGAGTTAATAGTTCTTATTTTGAGTTAGTAGAGCATAGTAACGAATTATTTTTTTTCAAACATGCAGCTATTTAATAAATTAGCACTAATCAATATGCATGAGTGGGACAAGGCTTGGGGTAGATGTTCTTTCGACTTATGAAGAGGGAATAAAAAGAGAATGGATTATAGGAAACGGGCTTGGAGGATTTGCTTCCTCAACAGTAATTAACGCAAGAACAAGGACTTATCACGGACTGCTCGTAGCAGCTCCGGAGAATTATCCAGGAAGATATGTGCTGCTTGCCTCCCTTGATGAAGAAATTTCCACTGATGGAGAGAGTTATAAACTTGCAACCCATAGATATCCTGATATTATTTCACCTACGGGTTTCAATTACCTTTCGGAATTCATTATG
>JAUPKV010000233.1 GCA_030837265.1 Methanobacteriota archaeon | reverse complement strand
TTCTGAAGATCAACCAAGTATCTGATCACGAAATAGTACTAAAACTATATAATGTTAAGCAAAAATCATTTTTTGATAAGTCATTCGGATCGTGGAATGATACAATTCCTTCATATTCAACTGTAATCACGTACATTTAATTTAGGATCATTCATCAAATCTTCGAAGAATCAATTATGGACTTTACCTCCAGATATTCGAGATTGATAAAAATAAACTGTAGGAAAAAATACATATATTTAATACATTTAATTTAGGATCTATCCTGAGTTATTCTTGTGGATTCCCGATCAAAGAAGATGTTTTTCCCTTTTACGCTTAGCGGAAGCCCCATGGCTACATCTGCGTCTATCATTTTGAAGTAACAGGCGGCAGCACCTGCAGAATAAAGTACGCGGTTATCGACACAGAGGTCTTTTGCTTTTGCGGCTGCGGAACCTACGGCAATTCCTAGATCAAGATACTTAATCATGCACTGAGGACCAAGAAATTCTTTGTGTACTTTTTCATGCTCAAGCATCTCTTTGCAGCTTGCAAACCCACATGCTCCACAGTCCAGGTTGCCAACACCGGAAGCCTTCAGCCCTATAAGGACAATGCTGTCCGCATCTCTTACATTTTTTGCATCCCTTATAAGAAATTTCAGGTCCTTAATTTCGCTAAGTTCTTCCATCCGGCTGGCAAGTTCGGATTTTTCTTCCGGAGAAAGGAGGCAGGTTATAATGTCATCGATGCCTTTGCCTTTTGGGGCTGTTCGGGCGGAAGTCAGGATAATTCCAGCAAGCAGCTCGATAGATTCGAGTTCAGGATTCTGTTTCATAAAAAAGAATTGGAAATGATATTATTTATTATACTCCTTGAGGAAGCTTTCCCGTAAGATTATTTTTCAAAATTTTCAGGCAATTTGCTTCTATTAAGAAATCTCAAGAAATCTCATCATTCTCCTCAGGCATCTCATCTCTGCTTTCAAGACATTTTAAGGCTTCCAATTTTTTCTTTGCGTCAGCCAGGCCTGGATAAAGGCGGAGAATCTCATCGAAAACCCTTATTGCTTCCGCATATCGTTCCATTTTTCCCAGGATAACTCCTATATAATTCATCGTTTGCACATCTTGCGGGTTTATTCTTAGCAGCCTGTCAAATACCGAAAGAGCCTCTTCATAAGCTCCAAGTTTGGCATGGGAAATTCCTAGATATCGGAGCGACTGCTCATGCCTGGGGTCGAAAGAAAGGGTTTCACTAAAGGCCTTACATGCAATCTCATAAAGCTTTTGTCTGAAACAGACCACTCCTATATTATAAATTGCCTTAATGTTTTCAGGGTCTTTTTCCAGTACCTGGTCAAAAGTTTTCAAGGCTTCCCTGTACTTTTCAAGTTTACAAAATACAATTCCTTTATAGTTCAGAGCATCAAGGTTGTCCGGAGAGATATCAAGTAAGCGATCAAAATAGCTCAGGGCATCCGGAGTCCTTTCAAGCTTGATAAGAGTGGTTGCTGCGTTGTACAGGGCTTCCTCATTCCCCGGATTGAAAAGAACGGCTCTTTCGAAAGCAATAAGAGCTTCTTTTAAATTATTGAGCTCAAGATGACAAAGTCCGAGATAATTCAGGATTTCAGGGTCTTCGGGAGCTGATTCCAGTAAGATCCTGAACGTTACGGCAGCATCCGAAAATCTCCCAAGATTAAAAAGCACATGAGCCCTATATTGAAGCGATTCCCTGTGTAAAGGTTTTTTCTCCAGAATCATGTTAAAAGCTTCCAGGGCTTTTTCATAGTCCTGAGATTCAATTCTAGCAATTCCGAGCCTGTAACAGGCTTCCAGAAAGTCCGGATAATCCGGCGCAAGCAATAAAACTTTTTCCAGGTCCCTGGCAGCTTCCTTAAAACGCAAGAGCTTGAGATTGGCTAAAGAGCGTCTATATAGAGCATTTACGTTTTTTGCGTTAAGGATAAGGAGTGAATTGAAGGCCTGGCGAGCTTCTTCATATTTTTTAAGTCCGAGAAGGGCAAGCCCTTTTTGCTCCCAGGCAGCTTCCATGGCGGAATCGAGCTCAAGTGACCGTTCAAAAGCGTCCAGTGCGTTCTGGTGCTGTTCAAGCCCTCTATATGCAAGTCCTTTCAAATACCATATATCAGCTGCATTAGCTTTCTTCTCAAGGATTTTCTCAAAAATCCCCAAAGCTTCTTCATAGGATCCTGTTTTAAGATAGGAAAGCCCTATTTTTATCCATGAATCTTCGGTCTCGTAATCATTTAGTTCATGATCCTTTACCTGTAAATGGTTCTCAACATGATCACTTTGTAGAGCTTCTTTAAGGGCCTTGATAGCTTCCTCATATTTTTCAAGAGAAAAGAATATTAGTCCTGTCCTGTAATTAGCTCGTTTAAAATCGGGACAAACTGAAAGAAGTTCCGAAAATACCTCTACAGCCTCTTCCGGTCTGCCGAGTTCGCAGAGTACAATTCCTTTTTTATAGCAGGTCTCTTTTGAATAGGATTCGCTCGCTGTAAGTTTGCCAAGTGGCAGCAATGCTTCTTCATATCTCCCCAGCTCTATCAAGGAGGAGGCAAATTTCTCCAGCAGTTCCTCAGAAAGCGCTGGGTTTTCCTCTGAGCTCCTTTCAGCATTCTTTCCTTTCATTCCCTCTATATATTCTCCGTTATCTGTGTATTCTCCGTTATCTACGTGCTCTCCGCTGTCCGTGTAAACTCCTTCATTTTCTCTATCTAAGCAATTAAGCGTAAATTCAAGGAGAGAATTGACTGCAGAAACGGTTTCTTCCGCTCTTCCGAGTTCGAATAAGGCCAGAGCTTTTCTACGCAGGATTCCCGGATCAGGTGATGTATTTTCAAGGACGATATCAAAGGCTTTTATTGCTTTTTCATACTCTTTGATCTCAAAATATGAAATACCGGTATAATATGGAATATCCGGTTTCTGGCAGCCCACATCATGTGCATTTTTAAAAGAAAACAGGGCTGCCTCGAAGTTCCCAATCTTGAAACAAGCTACAGCTTTGAGGTAGTGTAGATCCTCTTTTTCGGGGGAATGTAGCAGAGCTGCTTTGAATGCCTCAATCGCTTTATCATATTCATTTAGTTCGAAATGGGTGTAGCCTTTCTGTTCAAGGGCCTGTTTGCAGTCAGGTTTAAGTTCAAGGACTGAATCAAAAATGGCTGAAGCTTCCTGGTTAATCCCAAGGGCTTTTAAAGCCAGTCCCTTTCGGAAAAGAACGGTTTGTCTTCCGGGATTTGCCTCAAGGACCCTGTCAAAAACCTTAATGGCCTCTTTGTACAGCCCTCTTTTAAACAAAGCTGTGCCCAGGTTTGCAAGAGCTTCAGAATGGGACGGATCTCTTACAAGAACCTTCCTGAAGCCGGAAGCAGCTTCTTCATATTTCTCCAATCTCAGTAAAGAGAGACTCTTCATGTAAATAGCATCAGAATTATCGGAACTGACTTCGAGTATTTTCTCGAAGGTTTTTATTGCTTCCTCAAAGTTTCCAAGTTCGAAACAAGAAAGCCCTAACTGGTAAAGGGCATCCTCAAACGCAGGATCAATTTCCAGCACTTTCTTGAAATTCCTGGCTGCTTCATCGTATTGCCTTAATTTTAAATTACATATTCCCGTAAAGCACATAGCTTCTTTAGATCCGGGATTCTGGCATAGCACCTGATTAAAAGTCTGCAAAGCAGTTTCATATTTTTCAAGTTCCAGCGCAAGTTTTCCTCTCCTGAACTGGATCTCCTCATCTCCCGGATTTTTTTCGGAGTATTTGTTAAAGGTTTCAAAAGCTTCTGCTTTCTTTCCCAGCTCAAGTTGAGCAATCCCTATGCTGTATAAAAAGAGATCCGGATACTCCGCCGGATTTAAAGAAAGAACTCTTTCAAAGGTTTCTAGAGCCGCTTCCTGTTTTCCTAATTTGAGCAGGGATATCCCCCTATTATAAGTCGAATCCAGATCTCCCGGATTTGATTTGAGAACTTCTGCAAAAGCTTCCTCTGCCTTTTCAAATTCTTCTGAAGCCAGTAAAATGAGCCCTTTATTTCTCCAGGCATCTTCAAAGTCAGGCCTGAGTTTGATAGCTTCCTCAAAAGCTTTCAGGGCTTCCTCAGTCTTCCCAAGCTTTCCCAGCACTATTCCTTTTTTATTCCAGCCCGTCTCCAAAAAGGGATTGAGTTTTAAAACTGTTTCAAAGGTAAGAAGTGCTTCTTCGTAGCGTTTCAAGGAATAAAGTGCAAGACCTTTGTTCAACAAGCATGCTTCGCATTCGGGTTTTAACTCGACTGCCTTTTTTAGAGCTTGCAGGGCATCTTCGAATTTACCCATATCTAGAAAAATTTTACCCATTTGTAACCAGAGAATATTGTTCCAGGGTTCTTTTTCAAGGCTCTTTCTAATAGATTCAAGGGCTTCCTTAAAGAGGCCTAATTCAACTAGTAATGTGCCCCTGTACTTCTGGGCTTCGATAAGGTCGGGATTATGCTCAAGCAGGGAATCAAAAGCTTTGAGAGCTTCCTCGTATTTTTCGATTCTGGTAAACAGCAGGCCTTGCTGGAACCAGGCATCTACATAGGTTGGATCAATTTCCGTCACTCTGGAAAAAGAGCTTGCAGCATTCTCAAAACGCTGCATTTTTAAAAGTGCTAGAGCCCTATTATACCAAATTTCTTTCATCTCAGGATAGACTTTAAGGACTGAATCAAAAGCTTCCAGAGCTTCTTCATAAACCTCAAGCTTCATTAGAGCAAGGCATTTGGAATTCCAGGCTTCGAAATAGCTGGGATCAAGGCGTATAGCTTCCTCAAAAGCCTCAATAGCTTCATTAAGCCTGAGCAGCTGGATCAGAGCAAGCCCTTTTCGGAGCCAGATTTCTTTATTTAGAGGGTTAATTTTTAGTATGTTCGAAAAAGTTTTTTCGGCTTCATCATAGCGAGAGAGTTCGTTTAAAAGAATACCTCTGGCATAGAGAGCAGTCTCACTGTCAGGAGCCTTTCGTAAGAAAGCATCAATACTTCCCAGAGCCTCTTCATATTTTCCCAGTTTTGCCAGTGAAAGAGCTTTTTGCTCCAGGGCGGCTATATACTTAGGGGTTTCCCGAATTAAAAGGTTAAAGTATCCCAGGGCTTTTTCATGTTCCTCAAGCTTTGCAAAAACCAGGCCCTTCGCATAGCAGGCTTCCACATCTTTTGGATTTAGTTCAAGTGCCTGCCCGAAACTTTCCAGAGCTTCTTCGTACCTCCCGGTTTTTCCGGCAGCTATCCCCTTTGCATACCAGGCAGCTCCACATCCGGGTTCAAGTTTGAGCGCTTTTTCAAAACAGAGAATAGATGCTTCATTTCTCGACAGTTCGGTAAGAATAAGCCCTTTCCTGTACCAGGTTTTTGCGGAATCGGGACTAATCTCAAGCGTTTTGTCGCAGGCATCCACAGCTTCTTCGAGCCTTCCAAGAGCTGCAAGAATGATTATTCTTTTGGAATGGGCATTGGAGTTATTCGGTTCTAATTTAAGGACCTGATCAAAGGAATTTAAGGCTTCAACGATTTTTTTAATCTCCATCAGGGCAAAGCCCTTATAAAAAAGAGCTCCTGTGTGTTCAGGATCCATGTCCAGGACTCTGTTGAAAATATTAATTGATTTTTCATACCTTTTCTGTTTGACCAGGTCAAGGCCTCTTTGAAAGGCTTCCTCATTGATGATAAGTAATTCCTCCGATCCCTTTTTTTAGATGGTTTGTTGGCTGTTGATGATAATACAAGCTTCCATGCCGTAGTCCCAATAAGAGTAACCTTTCCAGCTCGGATCTATTATTACTATGAAAGTTCTAATCTCTTCATAATTCAGGTTATGTTTTAAACAAAGTATGATCAGATATTTAAATATAAATGTTAAATCTCTAAGTATAAATTAGATGTTTAAATACTAACCAAATTTGTAGAATAACCAGACTGGAAATAAATACCAAAATTGAGGCTCATCACTATTTTTTACGAGGATCAGTATAAAATCATTTGTATTGTAATGGAATCATGATATGCTCTAGAGCCCAGTATTAATCGTCTTGGGCGAAGTAAGGTTTTGCTTCCTATCATGCCAGATTGTGAATACTATAACATAGATTCATTTAAAGTTGATATAAGATTCATTTAAAAAAGTTGATATAAAATACATTATTGTATATCAGGTAGAGATGAAATTCAAAGATTAGATGAATGAATCACATGGAGATGTGAATGTCAAAACTTAGTTCAGGTAACGAGCGATTTTTAAATGAACGATCAATACCTTATCTAATCTCAAAGGATGGTACATGTCAAGTATATCTTGGTGAAGTTGAAGATAGTGAAATCCTCAGACCAACAGAAAAAGATAAAGAAGAAGCTGAGAACCTGATCAAAAACATGGGCCATTATTTCAAGATTACCAGTATAGCAGGGATGCTGCTTGCTCTTTTAATGTATCTCGTACATTCACTTCCTATAGTTATTTTAGTTGCAATTTTTGAAATAATTATGATCTTAGGGCTGTATCAATATCAGAAAAAGCAAAACAATCGAATAATGCATTTAATTTCAACAAAGATTCCTATCGAGCGTGGAAGTAAAGAGTATATTATGATTTTGGAGCCTATCCAAAAGGTGTAATATTTTTTATTCAGTTTCTTTGAGTTATTCCATATACCTTCTGCGATTTTCACTGCCTAAACTGCGTCGATAATCTGAACGCACCTGATTCCTGCACTGTTCCTCGAGCATTGACTCCAATGAATCCTCTTTCAATTCTTCCTTTTCATAGCGATCTTTTTTATCTGCCGTAAAAATTCCTCTGAAAATATTATTTTTAAAATTTTTCTAGATAAAGTTGGTTGAGACACAGAAAAAGTCAGGTTTTATCTATTGCCTTGAGCCCGGAAGGTTGATCGATAAATTCAACCTCAATGCCGAGAAGGTCACGTAGCCTGGGGCACAAAGCTTCCATTCCCGGACTTTCAGTAGCATAGTGAGTTGCATCAATCAGACAGAGATCCGAATTCATCCGAAGCACTTCATGCTTAAGTTCGGAAGATACGAAAGCATCCACTCCATGTGACCTGGCAATTTCGAGAAATTCACTCTTAAAGCCACTACCTCCAACAACCATTATTCTCCGTATTTCTTCCTTTTCTCCGACATAAATGACAGGAGTCTTGAGACGCTCTGATATATACGAAGCCATTTCAGCTGAAGTCCGGGGTTCAATTTCCCCCATAGCACCTATATCTAAATACTGGATATTTTTTAGCCCGATTTTAGACGCAAGAGCATCATTGATTCCTCCTCTGGCCCTGTCGTAATTTGTGTGCATGCTGTATAGAGATATTTCATTTCCTAGGGCAAACTTGAGGGAAATTGCAAGGGATTCCGAAACTTTGTTAATCGGATGGAAAATGAGAGTATGGTGAGTGATCAGTAAATCTGCTCGCATATTTGCGGCCCTTTTAAGGGTATCAGGGTTTGCATCCAGGGCAATAGCTATTCTTTCTATATCGTTTTTCAGGTCAAGAATTAACCCGATCCTGCCCTCGTCGAAATCATCCGCAAGCTCAGGCGGTGCGATTTCTTCGAGAATTCGAACAATTTTATTAAGTTCCATAAAAAATCTCCGAAGCCTGATAAGTCCGATATTGAAGTTTTAATCCTTAATTATAAAGTCATGGTCTTATTAATTTCCGTATAAGTTCAGTCCAGATTATAAACTATTTTTTTTAAAAAAATCCGAACCTTATACAAAAAATTAAAATAGATTCGTAATAAATAATTTATAAGGATTTTATACAGTTCCTATCCTCAAATGTGCGTAATTCGCAAACTTATGGGAGATATTTATGATTAAGAAAATCTCACTGACGGCATTACTTTTCCTTTTAGTTTTCTTCTGCCTTTCAATAACTGCTCTTGCGGTAGATAATATTGAGTGGGTAGAGACACAGAGTTCAGTAAAACTTTACTGGGGTGATTCCGCAACAGAGGGTGATTATGAGATAATAGCAGAGGATTTCAGCAACAACAGTGTATATCTTTCTATCTCAAAGGATGGGAATATATTAAAAAAATTTCCACTTTCGGATGGAATGGAAATGGAATGCGATGACGAAATAAAAGTTTATGTCAAGACAATAGATCCTAACTATGAAATTATAACTGAAAACGGAAAAGAATTCAAAAGAAAAGGTAGTAGTGATCCTTACGCCGAACTGAATATCTCTGTAAGAGGAGAACCGGAATTTGATATCACGGTGGAAACCGATAAAGATACGTACGATTCCAAATCCTCGGCGGATAGCAAAATATATGCAACTATTACAGTTCAAAATAATGGTGACGCCGCAGCTAAAAATACTGTGCTGAATATCAATACGAGCGGTTTGGAGCTACTAAACGGAAAAACCGAGTACAAGAATACGGAAATCCAAAAATCCGAATCTTTAAAAACCATCAACCTTACACTGAAGACACCGGCTCCCTGGGAAGACACAGATTTCAATATATCTGCAAACATCACCGGTACGGATATAAAAGCAAATAAGTTTGACTCCGGAAACGAAATGACCATTACTGTAGAGAAAAAATGGAATATTATTGTTTCTAAGTCTTTTCCTGAAGAGCGTAGCTTGGGAGAAACCGTACCAGTCTCAATATCAATACGGAACAGTGGAATATGCGATTTGAACAATATAGTTATTAATGACTCTGTAGTTTCGGGCATGCACTTACAGGAAAACAAAACACTTAATAAAACTCTTTCTTTAAAATCCGGAGAAAGAGCAGACAAGGTACTTGAGTACTCTTTAATCCCCGAATCGACAGGGGATTTTACATTTCCACTATGCACAGCAGTGTTCACCCTTCCCAACGGACAGCTCGAAGAAGTAAGTTCCAATAATTCTTCAGACAGCATTACAATTTACGAACCTGACGTAATAGTAGTAAAAAACGTAGACAAACAACAGATGAATGTTGGAGATAATCTGACTGTAAGCATCACGGCACAGAATAATAAAAATGTAAAATTAAGTGTAAGAATAAACGATACCTTGCCCCTGGGAGCAAAATTGATATCCGGAGAAATCAGCTCAAAGAAACTCCTTCAAAGTGACGGTGACTCTATGAGTATGAATTATACTATTCAAATGAATACCGGAGGGGAAATAAAATTACCAGCCTGCAAAGCGAATTTTACGGACGTTGAAAAAAAATCAACTGAGGTAAGTTCAAATACTCCAATTGTTTATGTTGAAAGTCCTCTTTCCCTTGCTACCAATAATACGACAATGACAATAGGAACAAATGGGTCGAGTACGAACACAAGTGGAAATAACTCCTCCAGCCAGGCTGGAAATAACTCTTCTGGCACAGGTCAGATTGGCACTAATTCATCAAGTAGTGAAACTACTCCCGGATTTGACATAGTTATTTCAATTATTGGATTTTTAGGGGTTTCAGGCCTACTGATGAAAAGGAAGAATTTATAGTGCATTAGATAAACAGAAGGTAGCGCGAGTCATTTATATATTACACACTCATTTTCTTTAAATTGTAACAATCTCTTTATATTATTAGACTATATATTATATAAGATTAGGAGAAAATAGGATTTCCTCTTAATCTTTGGGTTGGATAAGGTAGGGATATGAGAATAGGGACTCGTATCCCTACCAACTGCTTCTGAAATATTTTATAGGTTTTATCTCGACAGCCAATCACGCAGGTGGGCAATGTCTGTATCTACTCTTTTCTCATCAATTACGAATAAAAAAAGATGTAACAGTTATAATAATATACAGCTAGACACAATGTAAATTTTGAAAAAGATTCCAGAAAAATGGTAATCGAATTTAAAGGTTATTTTATGAATTTTAACCAGATTATCAGAATTAAAAATAGTTTTAAGTTTTCATACCTTGTTTCGGGTTTTGTACTTATCATTCTTCTGGCAGAAACAATTATTCCTGTCTCAGCTGCAGGGATCACGGCAAGCAGGGAAATATCTGTGGGAAAAGTAAATGCAGGAGATAATTTTACAGTTACTATACACATAAAAGCAGATCAGCATGTTGAAGCCCTGACACTTGACGAAAATCTTCCTGACGGATGGCAGCTAAACCAGATAGATAATGATAGCGCTATATTTCAAAATATCAGCTCTTTTAAAGAATCTACACAGGAATGGATCTGGGTCAATAATGTTTCGAAAGGTGAAGAAAAAACTGTTAAATATAATGTATCCGTGCCTTTAAATTTAACGCATGGGGTCTCAAAAATCTCAGGTACGATTTCTGCCTATTCCATCACTGCTGTCCCTGTGGGAGGATCGTCTGAGATAAAAGTAACTTCTCCTCTTCCTGATGCTGAATTCTCTGCAACCCCATTCTCAGGCCTCGCCCCTCTTTCAGTCCGGTTCACTGATTTAACTACCAATAATGCGAATTCCTGGGAATGGGATTTTAACGGAGATGGAATTGTTGATTCTAATGAACAAAATCCTTCTCACACGTATGAAATACCG
>JAUPKV010000232.1 GCA_030837265.1 Methanobacteriota archaeon | reverse complement strand
ATAAAAACGCAAACCTATGATTTTTGCATTGAAGCTGCCAAAAGGAAAGGTAAAATCAAATTTTCGGGCCAGTGCCCCTTCTTCCTCTTCCGACCAAAAAGCACTAATTTGCCCGTTTAATGGAAATAAACTTTCAATTGAACTGTTCTCATAAAAAGTGATCAATTCTGCCGGGAAAATGCCTAAAGATGTGTGTATGTCAGTTTGCCGCTCTAAAGAAATGCTTCTAATCTTTCCACTTTTATAGAAAGAGATAGCTTTCAACTGCTTCTTTCTAATTCCCGGGTCCCCATATTGCGGAACAAGATCTCCATATTTTGTGTTTATAAGATTGTGATCTTCGATCCTGCATTCCTTAAGTTCACCGCTATCATATTTGGTGAAACTTGTTATTCCTTTGATTCCGCTCCTCTCAAGGGTAAACATTAGATATCGTCCCTTATCAAAACGTGAGTTTGGTTCCTGGGATATTCTTCCCGGTGAATCTGCTTTGAACGCAGTGCCCTTTCCCAATCGTTAGCAACATTTTCTAAAAAGTTCAGCATCCCTTCATATCCGAAATATGCTTTGTTCAGATAATTTTCCCTGTTTGTCGGATTGAATACATCAAAAGCAAATTTTATGCCCAATTCTTCAGCCAGATAATACTCCCATGAGGAGCCGAATACGGCATCCACACATCTGTCATTTAACGATTGCTTTATCTGATACCCGTCTGCAGAAAAAACAACCTTGGGAGCAATTCCCATATCCTTAAGCTCATTTTCTAGCAGCAAGCGAGAATAAGGTACTGATGATCGGAAAAGCAACAGTTCCGGAATCATCTCCAGCTCTTCAAACAACATCCGGATCAAACCAATACCCATGGTCGCATCAGCCGAAACAGCCACCTTGCAATTGCGGTACCTGGGAATCATCATCAGTCCCCTGCGTCTCAGCACGTCGATGGCCAGGTTTTCTCCCTCTTTTATCATCTCTTCTACCTTTTCCTCAACACCGAAATATTGTCCCACGGCTCGAAGCCATCTGGCAGTATTTGTCAGCCCGACCGGAAGCGGGATATCCGACAATATAAGAGGTATATCATGGATTTCCTGCATTTTTAATCCGAATTTATGCCCCGTATCATGGCTGAGAAGTATGTCTGCCGATGCCAGTCCTGCATTTTCCAGTTCTTCCAGAGAGGTATCGTGAGGCAGCACAGCCTGGACTTTAATGCCTATTTTTTCGAAGATTCCACGTACCCATTTTAAATCCGCCCACCATGTCGGATTCAGGTTTGCTTGAGGGGCTATTAGGTTCACGCTGTTTGGAATTTTTTCTTCCTGTCTTTTTATGAATGGGAATAATGCGTTCAATCCTAATTCAATTCCATCATAAGCGTTCCCTCTAAATCCTCCTGACATAACGGGAATGAGCCTGGCGTTAATTTGAGGCTGGATATTTCGGCATAACCCCTCAATGTCTTCCCCGATGATATCAGCTGCACATGTACCTATAACGAATATCGCTCCGGTTTTAAATTTCGAATCGGCTTCTTTGATCAGTTTTTTCAGTTTGTCCGAAGCACCCATGACTATATCTGTTTCAAAGAGCCGGGTACATGCGACCTTTCGTCTTGTAAAATCAATTTCGTGGACATCATAAGCCGCCGAAACCGTTGCGGAACAGCCCTGAGGAGAGTGTATGACAATACTTATATCCCGGATACCGGCCAATACTCCGGCAGCACCTTCAAGAGCACATCCGACCATCGGGTCCTTGCTGTGGCTGCAATTGTCGAACTTTATCTCATCATACATCTGCCTCTCTCCTTTCCTGCATAGACCGTACAATCCGGCAATTCTTGAGCTAGTTTCGGGGTAAGCGATTGAGCTGAAGACAGACCACCGGATTTATCGGGAAATGCCATTTTTTTCGTTACCCAGCTGCGTGGTCGGAAGGAATACTCAAGTGCCGTGCAAATACATTTTGCAACCTTTAAGGCTCCTCTGAAACCAAATCTCGGGCGGTTCAATATGGCGTTCAAATCGACTACAGGGATATTAGGGAAGCTCATTGAGGAACCGAAATATACGGTCCTTTCCGGATTCATGTCTCCTAGGTATTCAAGCAGCTCATTTTCAGTTTGAAGCATTGCTTCATATTTTCCAAAGGCTAGAGTACCTTTTGTGATTAGTATTTCGGGATCAAGCCCGGTCTCTAACAGGTAGTCGATACTGGTTTCCCTTGCTTTCGCACTCCAGGGATGGAAATTGTAAATTACCGCCCTCATAGCAAAATCACGTTCAAGCATGTGAGCAATCGATAGCGACCTTATTGCATCATGTCCTTCGACAATTGCCAGCTTGCCGGAGAGATGTCTTTTTGCCTCTTCAAATTCAACGCTTATTGCTTCGTATTCCCTTTTGATCAGTTCCTCAACTTCAACTTCCATATGCAGAAGCTTCGCTGCTTCTCTAAGCCATTTTTCCGTAGCACTTTTACCATATGGAAGAATTGTAGAATTCAAAGGAGTATTAAACCGGTCAAGCATTTCTTTTCCTATTGCATATCCCAGATCCAAACATAGAGTGCAGTTTACCGCAACACTTGGAGCTCTCCTTATCTCTTCCAGTGAACAGTTACCTGCTATGACGGCATTTACGTTAGCACCCATATCTTCAATCAAACGCTTCAGTTCCTTAACATCGGTATCAATCTCCGTCCTCTCAGGACCCATTTTACCTCCGACGATGTTCACCGACCTGGCAAGTTTTGCTCTGCTTTCTTGGTCAGGTCTGTCCATGAGCTGAACAATCTGCCTGAAAACCAGGTCAAATCCACTCCTATATTCTCCCGCAAAACCTTCACAGTGAACCGCCATAATTTTAGCGTTTATTTTGGACTTGATCCCGCTCACTACCGCATCCACATAGTCCCCAATTATTCCGGTAGCACAGCTGGTAGCAACAAAAATGATGTCAGGTTTATACTTGCTGTCCACTTCAAGTATGGCACCTTTCAGTTCTTTTTCACCGCCGTATATAACGGTTTTTTCATCAACGTTTGTGGTGATGACGGATTCATATGGTGAACCGCTGTTCCGGCAATTCGTTAGCTTATAAACCTGTTTTACTCCGAATGCGCATCCGCTTGGCCCATGAGCAATTACGACAGAGTTTTTAATACCACTCAATATTTTCATTGCCGTCCAGAACTTACAAGGACGGGTATGGCTTCCCTGTAATTTCGTTTCGATTTTTCCTTCTTTCGCTAATTGATAAAGCTCGCTTAAATGCCCAAAAAATACCACACTCTCATTTGCAATGCCAGCCATGTTAACCTTCATTCCTCTTTGTGCAGTTAGTTACGATAAAAATGGAAGAAATTGTGACTTTTCACATTACAATTATGCCGTTAACAGGATATCGAGGCAATTATTGCTCCGAAAACCGCTATCGAGGATATTTTCGTTAATATGCTTCCGTTCACTCACCAGACGTTGATAATCCATTCTCTGTCATGCTTGCTTTCCATAGAAGCAAAAATCGTATTTGCAATCGTTTCAGCTAGCCATTCGGCTCCCTTGTATCCTATTACCGGATACTTCCAGAGTCCTGCTCTATCAAATGTCGGGAAGCCTACCCTTACCATGGGGATGTCATGGTCTATGGAAATGTATCTGCCTTTGGAATGCCCCAAAATCAAATCAATGTCCATTGTTTTTTCTTTGATGCGGCTTTCCAGCTCCCATAAATCGGCGTTCCAGATGACTTTTATGTCGCTGTTTGCCTTCTCCTCCAGTGCTTTGAGCCTCGGATCTTTTTTATACGCTGTATTGTCGTCTCCCAGTAGTAAAAGCGCAGGCTCAAGTTCACATTCCTGGCAAAACTGCGCAAGACCGAGTACAAGGTCAGGATTCCCGAAAATTGCTACTTTCTTATTCGCAAAAAACATATGCGCCAGGTCTACAATTGCATCTATCGCTTTTCCACGTTCGATAATAAGTGATTCCGGTATAGGCTTTCCGGTAAGCTTACTGATATTTTCAAGGAAAATGTCAGTGTTGTTTATACCTATGGGGGTTGGAGTAATTATCGAAGGTACACCGAATTTTTCGTTCAAATATGTTGCAGCATTTGCTCCCTCATATCGGCTTAGTGCGATTGACCCGAGAGCGTTGGCAGAATCGGCTATATCCTCAATGGTTGTGTTTCCGTATGCAAATGCAGATTTATCCGGCGTTATCGGAGCATCGAAGGTCTCGGTATCCATCAGTATATTTCCGTCAACCTGCATTTCGGACAAAATATGTTTAATTTCGGAGACATCTCCCGGATTTACCCAGCCGGTGAGTATGTTCAGCTTTCCGGAAGGCTCATCTTTTTTTGCAAGAGCTTTCACCATTGCAGTCATCGCAGCATCGTAGCCTGTCACCTGGCTACCGCTATAGCTTGGAGTATGCACGGCAATAAGTTTTATATCCCTGTCAGGGTGATTTTCCTTAAGTTTAGGGTTTACTTTTCGGATTATACCTTCAATATCGTCACCAATGGTTTCAGTCGAGCATGTAGTTATGATAGGTATAATCCTCAGGTGAGGATATCTCGCAACAAGCGTTTCAACCGCGTCTTCTACTCTTATCGAACCGCCAAAAACGGCAGCACTTTCATGTAAAGACGAAGAAGCAATGTCAAAGTTCTCTTTGAAATGTTGAGCAAACAACAACCTGACAAACATGCTGCAGCCCTGACCTCCGTGTACAAGCGGGATGCAATCCTTTACACCGATTCCTGCAAATTGGGCACCTGCAGGCTGACAGGTGTATATCGGATTGATTATTCCTGTTCGTTCTTTTAACGTCAACTCACACGACATATTTTTCCCCTTTTTATCCATTTAGTAATTTGGCGAGTTCAGTTCGCAGTTCCGTGACTTTTTTACGGTTATATAGAGCAATCTTTTTTTAACGCCTTCAATCAGTTCCAATACTCCAGATTTGTCGAGTTCAGAGATCCACAGCAGTTTTTTCTGAATGTCAGCCGCTAAAAACTTTGCATCAGAATAAAAAGCTCTATCCGCCGGAGTTTCAAGATTTATTTTTTCTCCGTTCAGAACTTTGCCGGTCATTGTCATAATGCCTTCAATATTTTCCTCTCTGTCCCAGCTTCTTGAGAAGAATTGCCACAGGCACTGTTCCTGGATAAGGGCAGTTACTTCATCTATTTTTTCTTTCATTGTTCCTGCACTCCTCTTGGATCTTTACCAGCTAAACCCCACATCGGAGAATAAATTGCGTTATACATATCTCTGGCCATGTTTACTGCGCCTTCGAAACCCATGTATGGTCCATTGTGATACGCGTGCCCGTTAATGTATGGTATATGTAATTTTTTGACTATTTCTCCAACTCTTGGTCCGGTTAGAATTAGATCCGCATGGATGGTGTTCAGTACCTCGAAAAATTCAAGCTCATTTCCATCGTCAATATAGATAGTCCCAACCCGGCCTCTGGCGATAACCTTTTCAAAGTCCTCCTGATGACCAAATTTAGATGACATTGCAACAACTTCCATGCCCAAATCATCTTCAAGGGCCTTTGTCCAGTGCCATAGTCTTGGTCCGCCGGTCCAGATACAGATCTTCTTTCCTTTTAGCCGTTCCTTGTACCAGGCAAGCTTTCCTTCGTATTTCGCAACTTCTTCTGCAATTACCTCTTCAGCTTTATCTTCCAGTCCAAAGAAAGCTCCGATCTTTCTCAGTGCTATCTTGATGTAATCAAAACCCCAGGTATCGACATCCATTCTCGGAATGTCATATATTCTCTTAAGTTCGTTGGCTATATACCCTGCAGAACGCGCACAGTTGACCACATTCAGCTTTGCTCTATGCATGCAGCGCAGATGGTCATACTTTACGTTTCCGGTAAAGTGGGCAATGACCTGTATGCCCATTTTATCAAGATACTTTTGCAATACATAGGAATCGCCCTGAATATTGTAGTCACCGATGACATTAATTGTGTATTCGCTAGTAATCTCAGGTTCAAGAGTGCCAACTTTATCTCTCATCCAGCCGATGTTCAGCTCATGGTGCCCTTTTGACTGGCTTACTCCTGCAAATCCCGGACATTCAACAACGAATATGTCGACATCTTCAAGCTCTTCCTGGACCTCATGGCATACTGCTTTTGGATCATCTCCAATAAGCGCGGTTGTACAGGTCGTGTAGACAAACATTCTCTTGATTTCCGGAAATGCTGCAAAAGCTTCCTTAATTGCTCTTTTCAACTGCTTTTCAGCCCCGAAGACGATGTGCTTTTCTTTCGTGTCCGACGACCAGATATACTTTAACTGGAAGTTGTTGTTATCACTTGGATAACGTTTCGTATGCCATGTATCATACGCACACCCTACCGGGCCGTGTATCATTTGAATGCAGTCTTTGATAACGCCGCCAATAACGAGTTTTGCTCCGCAGTAGCTGCACCCTCTTTCGGATAACGATCCGGGTATTGTTTCTATATTCGAAAGTGGAAGGTACAAAGTCGTGTCTTCCCCTTCCTCCTTAACGTAAACATGATTTTTGCGCTCAGGTATGCATTCATCACAACAGAATAGTTTTAACGGCATTTTGTACGCCTCATCTGTTTATTTTAAGGCTAGTTCGCCCTTTTCGCTGGTCCTGATTCTAATGACATCATCAATCGACTCGACGAAGATTCTTCCATCCCCAATTTGGGCAGTCTGGTTGACTTCGATAATGGTTTTGACTACCAGATCTACATCTTCATCATTCACAACTAGGCTCAGAAGTCTCTTGGGAATGTATTTCATGCCTGTGCTGTATCTTTTTGCAAGCAATCTTGGTTGTATGTAAAAATTAAGCTCTCCCGAGATCCCTCTTTGCTTACCTTTTCCCAATACCGGAATCGCCGTCATGGCAGGAAGGCCGATTTTATCCAATGCATCTTTCGTAGCCGACATCCTATTAGGCCTGACAATCGCTGTAACTTCTTTCATATGGAAACCCTCCCGGTTTTCAAAATCCCTTACCTTTAAAGATGCTGCTCACAACCCTTTTGCACCCGAGCTTATAGTATATGCATCGTCTACAGTACTCACAAAAATTTTTCCATCTCCCATGTTACCGGTATATGCTTTTCCGGAAATGACTTTTATCACTTCGTCGACGGCCTCATTTTCCACAACCATCATGATCATTGTTTTTGAGAGTTCATCATAATGCACATCTCCAACAGTAATTCCCTTCTGCTTTCCTCTTCCGAAAACGTTTATTTTTGTCAGGGAATAATACCCGGCTTCTGCCAATCCGTCGGCTACTTCCTCTGCCCATTCCGGCCGTATTATGGCACGTATCATTTTCATTGCTAGATCCTCTCCCAAAATTAATCCATAAGACCGTATCTTGCAACCATTTTCTCTAACTGGTCAATACTCATTGGTTTTGGAATCACGAAATTTTCATTTTCTAAAATTTTCTTGGCAAGTTTGCCATATTCAAGTGCCTGGTTACATTCCGGGTCGTACTCGACAACTGTCTTTTTGTTAAACTCGGCTTTTTGAACAATGTTATCTCGCGGAACAAAGTGAATTAACTGTGTTCCAAGTGCAGAAACAAACTCTTCCATCATTTCCAGCTCATTGTCGACTTTGCGGCTGTTGCAAATAATACCACCAAGTCTCACCCCGCTTTGCTCGGCATACTTCAATAAGCCGCGGCAGATGTTGTTTGCTGCATAAGTAGCCATCATTTCTCCGGAAGCGACTATGTACACTTCCTGGGCTTTTCCCTCCCGGATCGGCATTGCAAAACCGCCGCAAACAACGTCACCCAATACGTCGAAGTGGATGAAATCCAGATCCTCGGAATAAGCTCCCAGTTCCTCCATAAGATTGATCGCAGTGATTACACCCCGACCAGCACAACCAACACCAGGCTCAGGACCACCTGATTCGACGCATTTGATTTCTTTAAAACCGGTACTGACTACAGTATCAGTTGTCACGGCTTCTTCTCCCAATTCTCTGAGCGTGTCCATTATTGTGGTCTGAGGAACCCCCCCCAGTACTAAACGAGTACAGTCTGCTTTGGGATCACACCCATGAATAAAAACTTTTTTTCCATGAAAATATGCCATAGCAGCAGCAGTATTTTGTTGAGTAGTGGATTTTCCAATACCGCCTTTTCCATAAAATGCAATTTTTCTAGTCATTTTATTCCTCTAATAATTTTTATGATGCAGTTTGCGTTCTTTCTCACTTTTAAACCTTAATTTTCCGTTTTCTTATGTCTGTACAGCCCTTCGATTCGATTTATAGCATTTATCCTGATGTATCAGCTGAATCACGGGAATATTTCTGGATCAACCTAAACATCTACTCATGCACCACTTCCTCATTTTATGTAATAATTCGATATGTTTAATTGAACATAATGATATTGGGTAAAGTATACACTAAGTGGGTCTTGCTCTGGTTATGTTTAAATAAACATAACTACATTTAACAAAAAATCCACTTAGTGGAAACCTGGACGTTATGTTCAAAGAAACATATCGGTATTGAATAAAGTATCCACTATGTGGAATTATCTTGCCATTACATTTGAATAACTACTGTGTCGAAATTACTTAAGGGTGAAAACTCTATGTTTGAGAAATTACTCTTTACTGATTTATTAATAACTGTATGAATTATTTTAGTCAAAAACTTCCGGTTTTTTGGCGGATAATCTTGTTTTTCTAATGAGGTATCAATCTTTTCTGTATGGTTTACTTCATTTTTAACCTCCGCATGGATTTATATATCTTAAATACAAGGAATACAGTAACCTATTACCGATTTGCTACTATAAAAACTTATCTATGGGTGGATATTTTTTCACAAAAATATCTTACAAAAAGAGTCTCTGCCCGAATGTATACCGGCCCGTTTTCAGTATATTTCAATAAAGGAATATGGGGGTAATCTAATAATTGTCATGGAAAACGAGGAAAACGCTGAGGAAAACGGAGATATCCAGTTAGTTGTGATGTAATCATGGAGTATGAACCACTTTTCGATTTGCTTAAAATGAGCTAATTTTAACTTATTTATCTCGTTTTCCATGAACAATTAACGTTATTCTTTCGTGGGAAATGTAATTAATTCCCTTGTATATCTATACAAAAATTATATATATTAGTTAATAGGTAATAGGTTACTGTATTCCGCATATATAAATATATGTTATGTTTGAAATTACATAATACAGAGAAAAGCAGAGACGGAGGTTGGAAGGAAAAGAGATTGGAAAAAGTAGAATCAATAATAAATATTTCATGTGTTCTGCGTGAGTTTCTTTTCGACAACAAGATTTTTTTCAAATATTATAGTGATATTTTGGGGAAAATGGAGGCTGCATATGAAAATTATCAGGGCTATAAAAAGGGATCATAGTAGGAACAGTACACTATGATGAGCTTTCCAAAACCATGGTCATGCTAGTTGTAGGAGCTAAGTTTGTTGGTGAAGTTGTAAAACTTATCAATTTCAAAGCATACACGGGTAATTACGGAGATTGTAATATTTTTGTAACTCCCGTTGACGACGTTTATACAATACGTACTGGTGTTCAGGACCTATAGGATATGTGAATATGAAAGAAATAATTGCAATCATCCGTCCAAAAAAAGTTGTACCTACCAAAGAAGCCCTTGAGGGACTTGGTGTTCCGAGTATAACTGCAATTCCGGTAATTGGACGAGGTAAACAAAGAGGCATAGCAACCGAACTCAACATTGATGTTCGTCCTAATGCTCTGGTACAGGGTAGATTGGCCGGAATGAAGGACCTGGAGTATATTCCAAAACGTCTTCTGTCCATAGTTGTCCGTAATGAAGACGTGGATCAAATTGTCGAAACAATCATTAAGGTCAATAAAACTTCCCAAATCGGTGATGGGAAGATTTTCATCTGCCCGATCGACAATGCTATTCGGGTGCGAACAGATGAGCAGGGCGACAGTGCTGTTCTTTAGGAACAGATAAAGGAGGAACAAATCCATGCCATATCATACATTTAAGTGCAGCGAATGTATTCCCGAAAGAGCGATGCATGCTGTAATAAAAGGTCCCGGTGAGGATTTGACGTCGTGTCTTCCTCTCGGGTACCTCAATACAATTCCCGGGACAATTTCGGAACGTGGGTGTGCCTTCTGCGGAGCAAAGCATGTCATCGGTGCACCCATGAAAGATGTCATTCACCTGTGTCACGGACCAGTAGGATGCACCTATGACACCTGGCATACTAAACGCTATATCAGCGATAATAACAACTTCCAGCTCAAATACGCCTGGGCAACGGATATGAAAGAAAAACACGTCGTATTCGGGGCTGAGAAACTGCTCAAGCAGACCATCATCGATTGTTTCAAAGCGTTTCCGGATATTAAAAGAATGAGCATCTACCAGACCTGTGCTTCGGCACTTATCGGAGACGACATTGATGCGATTGCAAAAAAAGTGATGGAGGAAATGCCCGATGTCGATATCTTTGTCTGTAATGCTCCTGGCTTCGGGGGGCCGAGCCAGTCTGGAGGGCATCATAAAATCAATATCGCCTGGATAAACCAGAAGGTAGGAACAGTTGAACCTGAAATTACAAGCAAATATGTCATTAACTACGTCGGGGACTATAACATCCAGGGCGATGCCGAAATCATGCTGGACTTTTTCCAGAGAATGGGAATCCAGGTTCTATCCACCTTTACAGGTAACGGGTCATATGATGATCTAAGGGGTATGCACCGGGCGCATCTCAACGTACTCGAATGTGCGCGTTCTGCCGAATATATCTGCAACGAGCTCAAGAAAAGATATGGGATTCCTCGTCTTGATATAGATGGGTTTGGTTTTGAACCGCTGTCTGCATCGCTTATGAAGGTGGCCATGTTTTTCGGGCTCGAAAGCGATGCCCAGGCTATTATCGACGAGGAAACTGTCAGATGGAGACCTGAACTAAACTGGTATGCGAAACGCCTGAAAGGAAAAAAAATATGTCTCTGGCCCGGAGGGTCAAAGCTCTGGCACTGGGCGCATGTAATTGAAGAAGAAATGGGGGTAAAAGTTGTCTCGGTGTATTCAAAATTCGGTCACCAGGGGGACTTTGAAAAAGGCGTCGCCAGGTGCAGCGAAGGTGCTCTTGCCATTGACGATCCCAACGAACTGGAAGGACTCGAAGCTTTAGAGATGTTGAAGCCAGACCTTGTACTTACAGGCGTTCGTCCAGGCGAGGTCGTCAAAAAGGTTCGTATCCCTTATCTCAATATACATGCATACCACAACGGCCCCTATAAAGGGTTTGAAGGATGGGTAAGGCTTGCACGTGATATGTACAATGCGATCTACTCACCGATTCATCAGCTTTCCGGGGTGGACATCAGCAAGGATGAGATACCTACCGATAAAGGATTTTTGACGCGAAAGCTAATTTCTGACGTAAATATAATTGAAGATGAGACGACTCCAAGCGCTGAAAGGCCGTATACCGGGGAATGGGATATTGTTTCAAAATTACGTGGAAAGACCTATCCGAGCTCGCATATACAGCACGGTCTACAACAACCGAGCGACCTGGTTGTGGAGGGGGAGACATAATGGAAGACCTTATGAAAGACAGGATTGAGCAAATGGTAGATTTTATTATGAAATGGTGCTTGTGGCAGTTTCATTCCCGCTCCTGGGACAGGGAGAAACAAAACGAGGGTATTCTTACAATAACGATGCAGTTACTGTGCGAAGAGACTGTCGAATTAAAAAACCCTGAGGACAGATGCTACTGGGTGGACGCTGCATACCTGGCAAAGAATTTCAAACGCCGGTTTCCGTGGTTGGCCGGAATGGACAAAAAGGATATCAGACTGCTCATGCAGGGACTTAAAGACCGCATGGATTACTTAACTATTACAGGGTCACTGAACCAGGAACTCACTAACCCGCTCTACTAAGGAAAGGGGAATATTATGTCTTGCGAACTAAAAGAAAAAGAACGGGGAGGCACTATTAACCCGATATTCACTTGCCAGCCATGCGGTGCGCAGTATGCCAGCATAGGAATAAAAGATTGCATTGCGATCGTTCATGGAGGACAGGGATGTGTTATGTTCGTCCGTATGCTGTTTGCACAGCATTTCAAGGACAGCTTTGAGATTGCATCTTCTTCTGTGCACGAAGATGCTGCGGTTTTCGGCGCTCTCAAACGCATCGAAGAAGCAGTCGATGTGCTTCTGATGCGGTATCCGCATGTTAAAGTCGTACCAATCATCACAACATGTTCGACGGAAATTATCGGTGACGATATAGATGGTGTCATCAGGAAGCTTAAAAAGGGACTATTGAAAGAAAAGTATTCCGATAGGGAAGTCCATATTATTCCGATCCATGCTCCGAGTTTTAAAGGAAGCATGGTAAGTGGATACGATGTAGCAGTTCATGACCTGGTAAGTGCGCTTGCGAAAAAAGACAAACCTTCCGGAAAACTCAATATAATTACCGGCTGGGTCAACCCGGGGGATGTGACAGCTCTCAAGCATCTGCTATCGGAAATGGGTGTGGATGCAACAGTCCTTTTCGAAATCGAAAACTTCGATTCACCCCTGATGCCGGACAAAAGCGGGGTCTCTCACGGAAGCACTACTGTTGAGGACTTGACCGGGACGGCAGATGCTCTGGGGACTATTGCTCTGAACAGGTATGAAGGTGGAAAAGCTGCGGAATTTCTGAAAAAGAAATTCGACGTTCCTGCAATTATAGGGCCTACTCCAATTGGCATTCGCAACACGGATACCTTCCTGCAGAACGTAAAAACAATGACTGGAAAGCCAATTCCCGAATCACTCGTCCGCGAGCGGGGGATTGCCATCGATGCGTTGACTGATCTTTCACACATGTTTTTCGCTGACAAGAAGGTCGCAATCTACGGAAATCCGGATCTGGTAATCGGTCTTGCGGAATTCTGCCTGGACCTGGAGATGAAGCCAGTGCTCCTGCTTCTTGGCGATGATAACCAGACCTATAAGAACGATCCCCGTATCAAGGCATTTCGGGAAAAAGTCGATTTCGAGATGGAGATAATTATGAATGCTGATCTGTGGGAGCTGGAAAGACGGATAAAAAACAAGGAAGTAGAACTCGATCTCATCCTCGGCCACTCCAAAGGTCGGTGGACTGCCATCGATAACAATATTCCTATGGTACGTGTTGGTTTTCCCACTTTCGATCGTGCAGGACTGTACCGCCATCCGGTCGTCGGATATGCAGGAGCGATCTGGCTCGCCGAGCAGATGGCGAACACGCTGTTTACCGACATGGAGTACAAAAAGGATAGAGAATGGTTATTGAACGTATGGTAAGAATATTTGATTCTTTAGGATTTGAGTAATCAAGTATTGTAGGTCTTAGTGGGATTTGTTGACTCTGCCAGTTTCCGAGTATTTGCAGTTCCTGGCAGAATCAATATAATTAGACGCCATATGAAAGATAATCTCTATGATTTTAGAATAATCCCACATAGCTTGTTCAAACCCCGCCAATTATCCTGTCAGTAAAGTCTTTTAACTGCCGGCTGGAATCATTATGAAATGTGACATGAAAAGAGAGCATATTTTGAAAATTGCCATTGTAGAAAGCGATGAACAGAAAACGAATTCAATATTTGAACAGGGATTCATTGCAATATATGAAACAGATGGCGAGAAATGGAAATTTTTGAAACGTTTTGAAAATAAAGTTTGTAAAGCGAAGGATATTGCCACAGTACGCATGACTGTGATTGATACCATAAAGCAGCTTGATGATGTAAAACTATTAATTGCGAGTGAAATCCCCGGGATAGCACCCGGAATTTTTGAAGCCGCGGGCTTTGAAATCGTCCTTGTGGAAAATAGCACTTTGAATATTCTTGATTCTTTCAAGGAAGAAATTCTTAAAGTAATTGAGAAGCGGCAAGAAGAAACCCTCAAATTTGACATTATGCAATTTTTGGAACCTGGTATAAATGAAGGTTACTTCTATCTTAATATGGAGGAAATCCTTTTGAAGAATCCGCAATTGACTTCAAAACTGATTTTAATTCCTTTTCTGAAAAAAAGAGAGTTCATCAGGCTGGAAGTAATTTGCAGTCATGTTCCAAAGTGGTTTGATAAAGATTTAGTTGCCTTAGGGCTTGAGTATCAAACTGTGAATATGTTGCCGAATAAAAAGACCGTCAGAATTGTACATGTGCAAACTCTTTAAAGGATATCGATAGTCGGTTCTGTAACGTCTACGTCAGTTTTTACAAAGTTAAGGGTCTTGTAACAAATCGTCTGTTTTTCGGGAAAAGTTAGTGCAAGAAATTTAAAATTACAGGATGAAAATAATATTTATAGAATATATACAGATTAAATTATATAGGTTTTATATTAAAAAGTTAGAAAGTTATAATTAGTTGAAAGAATATAAAATTAATTTAAATGTTCATTGACAATTAACTTAAAATTAAGTTTTTCTACAAAAGTAAAAACGAAAAGTTTTAATGTCAGTTATCGAATTTCCATATTCAAATAGGAAATTAGAGGGCAGTCTTTGGACATTGTTGATATTGTAATGTCGTATGCGAAAAATTATGATCTGGAAATAGACAATCATTTTCTTTTTCGATTAAAACAAAGATATGGAAATAAAGTTCCAGACAAAACCGGGCTTTATAATTTAATGTCAACCAGAAAACCTGTATATTGTAAGCTCCAAAATGATGGTAGATACAAATTGTTCTATAACATAAGTCCCAAATATGATATAATTGTAGTTTTGTCATGCAAAAGGAGAGGAGTACATAAAATTAAACTTGTAACTGTTTATCCACAGGAAACAAAAAGGAGAGGTAATTAATGAATGGGCAATGCAGAGAGAATGGAGTTTTGGACTACGATTTTGAGAATGATAGTCTTTTCTTTAATAATAATAAATCAAAATTCGACATATCCATAGATTTGGGGGATTTAATAGTAGATATCGGAGAGGATGGAGTACCCATAGGTGTGGAATTACTTAATGCTTCTAAACATTTAAAGGTATCAAAAATAGCATTGAGGAATGATATTAAAGTTGTAGAAGCAAATGTTGAAATTTCAGAAAAAGAGATAGAAGTAAAAATAAGCGTATTTGTTGAAAGTAGAAATAAACTTACTGAAGCGGTAAGTATTTTATACGGTTTGAATGATGTAAACTTACAACCCGGTCAAACTGCACTAGTTTGTTAAAAAATCTTAATTATTTTGCTTCATTATTCATTTACATCTTCTTTTAGCACTGTTACAACAATTATTAGCTTATTCTTCCTCGGTTCAATACTCCATTCTAATGTATCTCCTTCTTTTAGGTTGAATTGTTTTACTATTCCTGCTGGAACTGTCGTCCTTAAAGAATCGCTTTTACTCGATGCCTTTGCTATTACTGTCTGCATGCCCATAGGTAATATTCTAGGTATTATATTATACATTATTTTTGGTAAAAATTAATACCTTATCTTTTACCTACAAATCAAAAAAAATGTATACGATTAATACCTATTGATAGGTAGATATATAGGTAGATTAGAGGCATGAATAATGAAACACAATGCTGATTTGGTCAGGCAAAATAAAGACGACAAAATAGCACAAAAAAGACGCGATCAAACGCATGAGTGAAACCCGATACAGGGTTAAATCACAATCTGGTAATGGTTTTTATTTTGTAGAAAAAACAGAGATTGGATGGAAGTGTGACTGCCCAGACCACAAATGGAGAGGTATGAAGTGTAAACATATCTGGGCGGTTGAAATCAGTTTCGGAATGAGGGAACTAGTACATTGATTCCTAATTCACTCCATTTTAGAGTGTGATTCCACCAGGCATTTCATCCATTTCTTCCATTTTATATCTCCACGTAAATAGAACCGGTTTTTCGTTAAGCTGATTTATAAATTGACTTATTCTTTCTTTTAATTCTTTTATTGAGTCTACCCTTATTCCTCTCAACACACCTCTCACCATTTTACTGAAAAAGCTTTCAATAATATTCAGCCACGAAGCGTGTTTAGGTGTGAAAACAAATTCAAATTTATCAGGAACTGTTGCCAGGTATTCCTGAGTTTCTTCTGATGTGTGAACTTTAAGATTATCCAGAATAATTATTATTTGGCATGAAAGTACATGAGGAAATATTCCTCACATGCTCCCTCTATCCTCCTTTCCCATAATTGCCATTAATCCACTAATGATCGTGATACGTTCATCAACCGTAAATATCTCCGTCTCAACAATCTTCCTCTTTTGAATTTCGCCCTTTTCATAACCAGTTTCATCTTCGTACATTTCATCGTTTGTGACAAGATGCCATATTATTGTTGCAATTTTCCTTGCTAATGCAATAATCGCTTTCGCATGTCCAATTGATTTCTTTTTCCTGTTAAAAAACTCTTTTAACTTGCTATTCTTCTTTCTTGCTGCTGCTTGGGCAATCTGAGTCAGAATCCACCTTGCTACCTTTGATCCTCTCTTTGTGATTCTTCCATTGTGGTATTTATCCGCAGATTGATACACATTTGGAACCAATCCAAGCCATGAAGCCAGTTTATCTCCAGAAGAAAAATCATCAAAATTGTTGATTTCAGCGATTAGAGTTGCCGCACCAATTTCTCCAATTCCTGGAACAGACATTAAAATTTCCATGTCACGTTTATGTTTTCCATAAGCATAATTGAATATTTCTCTTTCTAAAAGTTTGATTTCATCGTCAAAATGTTTTATGAGGTGCAGGCATATCTGAAGCCTTATTGCAGCGCTTTGAGATATTTCTCGGTCCAGAATTTCTCTTATCTGAGAGCCTTTTTTCCTAACGTTTGGAGAAAGTGATTCTATAATATAGTCAACAGTTTTACCTGAAGATATTCCGGATAGAATTGCTCTCCCATTTTTTCCAAAAATGTCTGTCAACACATCACTTAGATGCAGCATTTCAGACGAGAGAATAGCATGAGCTTCATTTTTAATATCTGTCCTTTTTCTCACAAGGGTTAGTCTAAGTCGAACGTATGACCTATATTCCCTATGATTCTTCGGAAAAACTCTTGAAGGCTGAACCATTTTGTTCAATGCAAGTTTTGCAATAAATTCTGAATCTATCTTATCTGTTTTTTTATGTGTAAATGCCTTCATGTCGCGAGCATTACCAACTATAACAGGTAGATGATTTATCAATGAATCATAAATAGGAACCCAAAAGTCACTTGTTGATTCACATGCAACAACCTCACATTTTTCCGATGTCACCCAATTTTTGAGGTTTAAAATCCCATTATCATCTCTGTCAAAACGTTGTTGCTGTATTTCACCGGATCTGCTGAGAATAGTAGCAATCAAAAAACGCTTGTGAATATCTAAACCGCAAGATTTGTTTATTTCTCCTTCCAATTTACATTACTCCATCATTTCAATGGACAGTGGAATTACCTCAAAGGCAATTTGGCATCCGTGATCAAAGTCACATTTGGGCCTTCGATGGCAATTCGCTGATTAGTTTTTTCACGGTTTCAGAGAACCAAATAAAAGACAATCTTCCTGTCCTAAGGTAATGATGGAGCAAAATTACAAAAAAGGTAAGGAAAAAAACTTTCATCTTTTGGGCGTGTTATTCGAAGAATTTCATGTGGGTTTTTTCAAAAAGCTCTTTTGCTACTTTTTTAATTTCTGATAAAATGATACTAGAATTTAAACCATCTTGATTCCCTACAATATCTATCTGACAATCTTCACTGTTGTTCATTTGTGAGTGCTTCCTTTCATTAGTTTTATGGCATCGATTCTATCAAAGCCCTCGTAT
>JAUPKV010000231.1 GCA_030837265.1 Methanobacteriota archaeon | reverse complement strand
GATTAACATTACCCTAAGAGACATTTACGAGCTGGAAGGCTCAAACGACAGCAGGTTAATTAAAGCAATTTTTGCGAAAGTCGACAAGGAGCCTGAACCTGAATATTATGAGCAATTGCCTGAAAAGAAACGAGAATTCTTTGAGTTTGACATGATAAAGCCTTATGAAGGCATTCTGGACTGCCTGAAGCAGTTAAAACAGCACTTCAAGCTTGCAATGGTTTCCGGATCAAACCGCGATACAGTCAGAAAAATTGTGGATAAGTTTTTTTCAGGCTGCTTCGATGTTGTTATTTCCGGAAGCGATCATGAGAGAGGAAAGCCTGATCCTGAACCGTTCCTTACAGCGCTTGAGAAACTTGATCTGACTAAGAACGAATGCATTGTGGTCGAGAATGCTCCTCTGGGTATCACTGCCGCCAGGAGAGCCGGACTTTACTGCGTTGCGGTTGCAAGCATGCTTGAACCTGAGATGGTCCAGCATGCAGATATAATGTTCAAAGATCATGATGCCCTGCTCTGCTATCTGAAGAGCCTGACAGTTAATGAGCCCTCAAGCTGCCCCTTTGAGTAAAACTTAGTTTTCTTTCTTCCCACTTAAATTCACACATAGCGCAGGATCAGGAAGAGCTTTCTCACCAAGCTCTTTCTCAAGCATCTCTCTAATAGCAGAAGGCCCGTTCAACTCCCTTGAAAGCCTTCGCAGTCTATCCATCTTGTTTCTGTATCTTTCCTCTTCCAGAACCTCATGGATACATTCCAGAATGACCTCTGGCGGGGTGGAATAACTTAGCATCCTGCCATAGCCTTCTTCGTCAATCACTGCAGCATTGTTCTCCTGCTCGCTGTGTCCTTTATCCGGGAAGGAAAGAACAGGCGTTCCGAAGCTCAGGGCTTCCATCATGGTACTGTGTCCCCCGGGGGCTATCACTGCATCTGAACTTTTCAGGTAAGGGTAGGTGTCTTTAATAAATTTAAGGAGCTCAACATTTTCCGGTAAATCCGTTATTTTGGAAGGGTCAAGGGACGGACCTGAGATGAGAGTATAATGAATTGACGGATCAAGCTTTGCAGTTTCAAGCACTTTCCTGAAAATAGGCTCCCTGTATCCGAAACCTCCAATAAGGGATACAATGTGTGGTTTCTTGAGAGGGAGCTCTTCAATTTCTTCATATTTGTTTTTTAAAAGAGGCCCACTGAAAAACAACTTTTCACCGAGTTTCATGCTTAAACTTAAGTTTTTCTTACAAACCGTATAGGGAAGGGGGAAGTCCGGAATAATTATTTTATCTACTTTTTCAAAAATCTGGTTATAGAATTTTTTTGTCATTTTTCCAAGAATCCTTAGAGGCACCCCACGGTCTTTAAAAAATTCTTCCATATTTGATTGGTTTATAATAATATATACGGGGATTTTACGCGTAATGCCTATAAGAGCCCCCAGATAATAACTGTCCGAGACTATAACTGTAGGAGCTGTAGTTTTGATAAATTTCAGAAATTTCGGACCGCCAAGCAGCTTTGTGTTTTTTAGTGTCGCTTCAACCGACCCTTTTAAATCCAGAGCTCCAGCGTCTCCAACAAGCTTTACTTCCGAGGGAATTTCATTCGCCTTATACCCTGCTCTTTCAATCATCTCCTTTGAGTAGCCGTAAGCCCCAAAGCTCACTTCATGCCCGGCAGCCAGAAACTCTTTTCCCAGTGCAAGACATCGGCTTGTGTGGCCAAGTCCTTCTCCGCAGATTAAAAGCATTATTTTCATTTATTTCACTTCTTTTTCAGGGCAAACTATGTTTTTCCGTTTTTCCCTCAATTTCCATTTTTATACTCCATTACTTATTCTTTCCAAACCTGAGTTTTCATACTTTAAATACTATTCGATAATTCATATTTATCCAGTTACTAACTTAAAAATTTAATAAATTACTTTTATTTAATAATAGTACAGTTTCCTAAAATAGGTATAAGGAAGTGAACTTATTTGGTTCAAATAAACTTATAAAATTCTCATATTAAAAACCCGACGAGGCTTAAACTTAATTTTACCTCCAGATCCTTAAGAGGAACTGCAGCAAATAATGTCAATTTTGCAATATATAAGTAATTATTTAAAAAACAAACTGAAAATATAATATTTGGTCTTTTCAATAATTTAATTTTAAAATGGGATTTATGAAGCTTGAATTATTGAAAGGACCAACTGTTCTATAAAAAAATTTGTTTCCTCCTTTTTTTTATTTTTATAAGAAATATAAAAATATATAAGAATTGGGACATCATACGATATATTGGGGTATTATACAATATTTTTATAAAGTTATAACTCCTTCTAAGTTTAAAAAATTTTTATAAAAATAACTAATCGAAATAAATATATATTATAAGTAGGCAATAGGTTACCGATTGCCTATTGAGGTGGAATCAATCATGCAAAAAATAGTGTGTACAACTAAAGAAGATGTGCTGGATACTGTAAAAGAAAGAGATGTAAAATTTATCCGGACACAGTTTACAGACATACTCGGTATCATTAAAAGCTGGGCAATTCCTGTCGAACAGCTTGAAGATGCTTTCGAAAACGGTGTAATGTTTGACGGCTCCTCTATCGAGGGTTTTACAAGCATTGAAGAATCCGATATGAAACTGGTGCTTGACCCTTCTACATTCAGGATCCTTCCCTGGAGACCCACAAAAGGTGCAGTAGCCAGGATTTTAGGAGATGTCTATCTCCCTGATGGAAAACCATTCCAGGGAGACCCGAGATACGTCCTTAAAAGTGCAATTGAGGAAGCTAAGAAGATGGGCTTCTCAATGCAGGTAGGACCGGAAATGGAGTTTTTCCTCTTCAAACTTGATGCAAACGGAAACCCTACCACTGAACTTTCCGATCAGGGAGGATACTTTGTCTTTGCACCGCTTGACCGTGCACAG
>JAUPKV010000230.1 GCA_030837265.1 Methanobacteriota archaeon | reverse complement strand
TATTACGATTGTCAGAGATGTGCAGGAGACCGATGCTGCAAAAGAAAGAGTAACGGGTTTACTTGAGAAGCTGCAAAAGAAGAATAAGACTTGATAAGAGTCATGGACAGGGTGAAAAACAGTCTTAGGCTTGAAGATAGACAGTGCAAAAATAATACTTGTCCTCTATTTTAGACTGGATTTTTATCATGAAATATGTAAAACTTCAGTTTGAAGAGACTGCTAGGACTAATCATTAATTATAAGTTCCCATCGCTCTTCCACAACACCTTTTTTCCATGAATTATTTTCGACTTGTTCTACAGGCATAAATCCAAAGCTACTGTATAAATGTTGTGCAACCTTCAATTCTTGTATTGTCCACAAGATCACTCGACAGAACTTTTTTTGCATACAGTAGTCGATTGCAGTGGTCAATAACTGTCTGCCTAAACCTATTCCGCGAAATTCTGGTTCTATTAAAAACCATCGAAGCTGAGCTGTATCTTGGTCTGTACTGACAATCCCTATAGAGCCGATAATCTTACCTTTATATTCTGCTACCCAGATTTCCCCTTTTGACCGATGCTCAAGATATTTTGACAGGCTATCAAGTACATACTGCTCAAAAGTTCCACAAAGACCATTTTCTCTTCCATAAAGGATACAATGCCTATAAGCGATAAAACCAGCATCTTCAGGTTTTTGCGTACGAATAATAACATCTTTACCTTCTTGATTACTCATAAATTCTTATTGTAAACAAGTGATTAATGAGCTTTTGCTGATCTTTTCTGTTAATTTTTCAAGATATGTAACGAGATTGTTGAAACAGGCAGCTCATGGGTTTAATTTAAGTGAAATTAAGATTAGCCCTACAGGTTATAGCGAACTTGCTGCTTATATCCCAAAATTTGTTAGACTAAAGAGGCACCAATGAAGTTCTTTATCTTAAACTCAATATTTCATAATCGACTACTGAAGTTATAAATACAAAGTAATCGTCTATCCTTTCTATCTAAAATAAGTAAGATACAGCGTTTTTAGATAGGATTTAAAAGAATACTTATATCAATTATACCATAAAATGAATAAAAAAGAGAAAATAGAGCAATTTCAATGAAAGCTCCTTTACCTAAAGGTTATTCTCCTTCTCACATTCTTACTTATCGTAAATGTGAATATAAATTCTTATTAGCTTATATATTCAAAGCTCAAGTGAAAATCACTTATCAACCACTTTTAACAGGCTCTGATATCCACGAAGATATATCAAAAGGGATTTTTGTTTCTGAAGACCCAAATATACAAAGGATGCTAACAGTTGCTAATGATTTTCTAAGTAATATGCCAGAAAATCCAATTTTTGAAACGAATTTTGAAGATGTCGAAAACCCAGGAACATTTAAAGGAACCATTTTTGAGTTACCTTTCCTTGCTACTTTTGACGTTCATTGGGTGGATGAAAGGATAGGTATAGATTGGAAAGTAAGTGAACAAAAAGAAAAATATTATGAAGGTTACGAAATTCAAGCATACATACTTAATGAACTTTTCAAACAAAGATATAAGAAAAATTTAAAGAAATTTTTCTTTGTATTTTTGAAAGATGGGTCACACTATGAAGCTCAGTCAATACATGAAGGAACAGTAAGAAATCGAACCGAGAGTACAATTCTTAATGCAATTGAAGGAGTAAATAAACTAGAATTTAAAAAGAAAATATCATGGGCATGTGAATGGTGCGAATATAGAGGTTTATGCATATAAGCTATCCGAGAATGTTAGTACTCTTGCTTCATACAAAATGAATTGTCAATCGGAAGATTTTAAAGCCCTAAAAATCCCATAACCAGAAACCACTGCCTTACATTCATCGTCCGTGATTTCTTGTTTATTTAATATAACTTTTGATATACATTCAATTATTTTGTTGATATCACAGTTTTCAATGTCACCATTAAAGAATACACTAAGTTGATACCCAAAAACATCGTTTGCAAACATGGCAGAGCTACTAACATCTAATTCTTGCTTTCGCAGCTCTTCATGGAGTTTTTTGATCTTAACTCTCAGATTATATCTTAATACATCATTGGCATGTTCACTTAAAATGAATGAAGCATTTGGTGTGCCATCTTTAAACATTGTATACATTTGAATCATATTAAGAAAGTCTTCTTTGTTTTTAATTCTTCCTACAATAAACAAAGCTATAAAAGATAGTGTAAAAACGGAATTTTCAAGTCTTTGTTGACAAATAGACAATGTTCTTTTTGAAATGTGACGGTGAATGATAAATTAAACTGTAAATTGATGTTTTTACTGAAGATTTGAGCCCATAAGCGATTTAGAAAGCCTGGCATGAATTAATGGGCTTCCTTTGTAGTAAGTACAAATTAAGAGGAGAAAATTTGATTTATACAACTTACATATAGCTGATAAAGCCTTGTATTGGTGACGTATACATAAAACTTTCAGAGAATTTAACGGTAAAACATACCTGCTGGATGAGTATAGCTACTTCGGGATAAGTAAATCAGATGCAGAAAAGCGTAAAGCTGTATGGAAAAAGAGTGGGTTTGGGGCTAGATTAGTTAAAAAGGCAAATGGCAAGTATGTAGTTACAGGGAATATCACGTAGACAAGAATGAAGTAGATAGCTCTTCACTATTTCCTGATGGATGAAATGATAGTAATGATATAGAGAAACATGATTCTTTATCTAATCGACTTTTTTAATTATACTTAAAACAGTGTTCTTTGTCTACTGATTTTAACATGGTCAATGATTTATGGGTAGTCGTTTTTAGAGTCTCTCGCTGCGGCTCCAACTTCCCATTCTTCCATTTCGTCATAAGAG
>JAUPKV010000229.1 GCA_030837265.1 Methanobacteriota archaeon | reverse complement strand
AATTTAGAAAAAGTTTGTAAACATAACTTAGAAAAGATATATAAATATAATTCAAGAAAGGCTTAAGAAGATACGCCGAGGGGGAGATTCGAACTCCCGAGGGGCTAAGCCCCACAAGCTTTCAAGGCTTGCGCCCTACCACTAGACTACCTCGGCACTAAGCTAATGGCACTACCTATACCATAAAGGAATAGTGATATATAAATCTTCTTCAAGGAAACCATAAGCCAAAAGAGTTTTAAAGGTTAGAACTAACACTAATCTCTTTTTTAGTCCAACCTTTCGGATAAGTTCCAGCTTCCATCATAACCCTGATAGGAGAAGCTGCAATACCGGAGGACGCTTTGAGGATCTCCTCCGTACTCATCTCTGCTTTTGCGAGGGCTATCATTTCATTTTTAAGGGTAAAGAGTGCTGTCAGGTCTCCTTTAATAAGATTCGAATCGATGCTTGTGATGCCCGGAACTGCAAGCGCAGCTCCAGAGCAGATAGCATCTACAGCACTATCCCTCAAGACAATTCTTGGGAGATGAGATACCGCCGATTCCATAGGCATTATTACCTTTCTTATTTCGGACTCATCCCCCTCTTCTTTCCAAAAAACATAAGCATCTTTCAGGTCCTGTAAGGTGATAAGTGTCCTTTCTGTAAAAGGGCCCACTTTTGTCCTCCTGAGTTCCTGCATATGCCCATTACAGCCTAAAGCAAGCCCTATATCGTGGCAGAGTTTCCGGATATAAGTTCCTGCCTCGCATCCTACCCGAAAGAGCACTGAGCTGCCTTCGATTTCAATGATATCAATATAGTATACTGTCCTTATCCTGAGAGCGCGTTTTACCGCGGATTTTATAGGGGGCATCTGGTAGATGGGGCCCGTAAACTCCCCAATGACCTTCCGCACAAATTTGGGAGGCATTTCTTTGTGGAGCTTCAGGAGGCAAACATATTCTTTCCCCGAAAGGCGCAGAGCAGGAACGGCCTTCGTAGCTTTTCCGAGAAGGATAGGCAAAAGCCCTGTAACCTTAGGATCAAGGGAACCTGCATGTCCGGCCGTGTTCACTCCAAGGATGCCTTTTACCCAGGCTGCAACCTCATGGCTTGTGGGTCCACTGGGTTTATCGAGATTCACCACTCCTTTTTCAATATACTCAAGGATAGGGCGCTTTTCCGGATAACAACCATAAGATGGATTTGTCCAGGCGCCGGACTTTCGGATAAGAATTCTTTCGATTTCGGATGGTAACTTACCGGCGGATGGCATAATTTTCTAGAACTCCTATAATTTCGAAACTTCCTAAAATTAAGTTTTATAAAATCGGACTCGATATTCAACTTGGACCGATGAGGGAATCTATAGCAACTCTAAGGATATCCAATGTTTGATACTGGTTCCATCTTTCGGAATCAATTACAATATCATATATTGAAAGGTCCCCGATATCGATATTGTAATAATTGATATATCGAAGGGCTTCGGATTTTTCTCTTAGAACTGTTTTTTTGAACTCTTCATCAAAAGACGCCGCTTTTTCCCGTTTTTGAATACGTTTCACTCGGACAGGTAACGGGGCCTTTATCCAGATTTTCAGTACATTGGGAACTCCTGAAGCCATATGGCCTGCAAGCCTACTTTCAAGAACGAGGTTATCTTGACAGCGAATTATAGCTCTTTGATTTTTATCTATAGCCAGATCAATTGAAGGATCTTTCTCAGCCAGAGTTCCGAATTCTGCAAGCGTCACTCCTCTCTCTTTAGCCATTCTCCTGAATATCTCGCCCGAGGATATCAATTCAAGTTCGTAATATTCAGCTAAAAGTTTTGAGATTGTTGTTGTCCCACTGCCAGGAAGCCCGCTAACTGTTATCTGCATCAAACCCCACCAATATTCAATGCCTTTCTAATAAGCTGGCTGACCCCCAGGGAGGAAATAAAATACCAGTAGAGCCAGTGTTGGAATGGGCCAAAGGCTTGAGAAGTAAGTAGTTGTTTGCCCCAGAAAGGAAAAACCATTGTAGCAGCGCCATGACCACTAATGTAATAGTAAGCCCACATGAAGAGAGGAAGGGAAATAATACTAATATAAGCCATTGGCTTGAACTGCTGCTTAGACATTTTCATCTGGTCTTCCATCATTTCCTTGCGCTGGTCTTCAAGCTTTTTCAACATGTAAGTGTTCTGGGAAAGCTGTGCTTCCCGGAATTCTTTCTGGAAAGCTTTCATGCGTTCCTGGGTATTTCTCATCAGCTCCCAGTCCATCGTATACTTTTGGATAAGTGATGCATAAATGGCAGTAATTGACGCCATAACTAAAAGCATCAGATGGAATTTCTCCTGTCCGACAAGAGCAAGTAAGGGATTCATAAATACTCCTACTGTTTGCCCGACAGCATCTCTGAAACCTTGTCCGAGGACCATTATCCCGAGCATGAGAGAAAAGCCTAAAGCCAAAAGAAAAAGGTCAATCTTCTTTTTTAAAGTCTCCGAAATCAAGTTGTACTCACCATTAAGGTTCAATAACAATTATCGTAACTTATGTAAAGGCGAAGAATCAATAGGGAAAACCTTGACAAATAATAAGTCTTTGACAAATAATAAGTCTTGGATTTTATAAATTTCTGATAAGTTTAAAGATGTAGTAAATCAGCTCAGACTGAGTATAATTTTGTGAGCATTACCACGTGGATGTTTGGTTAATAAGTTTCAGGTATATATAAGTTATACTATTGAAATTATTCGAGTCTGCATCCTGAATTCCAGTAAAAGTCACTGATAAATTTGGGTTCGATCAATCTGACGGATCACTCTTTTGAAAGACGAAAAAGTTAACTGAATAGATTAATACAACTATTTAACAAATGTTCTTGTGAAAATCCGGTTCAGCCATCGTTTCCTATGGCATTAACAGGACAGGCTTCTAACGCCTCTTCACAAGCTGCTTTTTCCTCGTCGTTTTCCGGCTGCTTATATACGAAGGCATTGGAATCATCATCTGTCATTTTGAAATTCTCGGGTGAGGTATCCACACATAAGTGGCACGCGATACAACTGTAGTCACAATAATAGGGTCCTTCAACATTCTCAACAACTTTATCGGAATTATCAGCTATATTCATTCCTCCAACAGTATTTATCTCACTATAAGAGTAATTAATAGGATTTTTATATAAATTTAACATTTAAAATGATTTCTAAACTCTTCTAACCCAAATCTTATTTTACGATTCAAAAATTCTCATTTCCTTATGTATTTACTTGGTTTTATATTAATTATGAATATGTTGTCTTCATATTAATTTCTCTAGATTCTTATACCTAAATAAAATTAATGTTATTAAGAAGCAAAAATTAGTCTTATTTTTAATTTAATAGTAAAATAGTAGCATTTAAGTATGCTTTGAGTTTTTGAGATTAACTAGTCGTATTTTTTCAAAACTTTGTCTTCTATTCATAGCATTCACTTAATTGAAAGAAAAAAGAGATGTCAAACATATATAAACTCTCAATTGCCCAATTTTATGAGAACTTAACATAATGAAATAACAGAATATGATATGCTGTATCTTGAAATAATTTCGTATACTTAAGAATGCAGGCACGTAGTCAATTACATGGAAATATGT
>JAUPKV010000228.1 GCA_030837265.1 Methanobacteriota archaeon | reverse complement strand
TGGATTTAACGGAATAATGGTAATGGATACAAGTTTAGCGTCCGTTACTGTTAATGTCTGGTCATTACTGCTAATTCCTTCTCTCGTAGCATTTATCTGAGTAGTACCTAAGAATGTGGATGTAGCCAGGCCTGATGCATTGATGCCAGCTACCATGGTATTGCTTGATAACCATATTACTGTGTCTGTAATGTCCTTTGTACTTCCATCAGAATAATTTCCGTTAGCGATAAACTGTTGAGTTTGACCCAAAGATACTGTTGGATTTAACGGAGTAACAGTAATGGATACAAGTTTAGTATCATTCACTGTATAGACAGGTTTAGCTTTAGTTATCGTTAATGTCTGGTCATTACTGCTTACTCCCTCACTTGTAGCATTTATCTGAGTAATACCTATGGATGTAGACGTAGTCAAGCCTGATGTATTAATACTTGCAACAGTGGTATTGCTTGATGACCATGTTGCATTGGCTGTAATATCCTTTATACTTCCATCGGAATAAGTTCCATTGGCTGAGAACTGTTGAGTTTCATTCAAAGCTACTATTGGATTTACCGGTGAAATTTCTATTGATATCAGTCGAATTACATTTGTATTGTTAGGTTGTGGCTCAGGTACTGTTAATGTCTGATCCGGGCTGCTAATTCCATTAATTGTTGCATTTATCTGAGTAGTGCCTACAGACGATGGTGTAGCTAAGCCTGATGCATTGATGTTAGCAACAGTTGTATTGCTTGATGACCATGTTGCATTGGCTGTAATATCCTTTTTACTTCCATCAGAATAAGTTCCATTGGCTGAGAACTGTTGAGTTTGACCCAGAACTACTGTTGAATTTACCGGTGAAATTTCTATTGATATCAGTCGAACATTTGTATTGTTGTGTTGTGGTTGTGGTTCAGGTACTGTTAATGTCTGATCCGGGCTACTTATTTCACCAATTGTTGCATTTATCTGAGTAGTACCTTGAGACACTGCCATAGCCAAGCCTGATACACTAATGTTAGCAACAGTGGTATTGCTGGATGACCAGTTAACTATGGCTGTGACATCTATTATGCTACCATCAGAATAAGTTCCATTGGCTATGAATTGTTGAGTCTGATTCAAAGTAACAATCGGATCTAACGGAGTAATGGCAATAGATATAAGTTCAGCATCAGTTACCGTTAATGTCTGACTTAAAATGCTCAATTGCGGATATAGGCATTCTATGTCACTATTTGTTGCATTGATCTGAGTAATGCCTGTAGACGATGGCGTAGCTAAGCCTGATGCACTGATGTTAGCTACAGTGGTATTACTGGATGACCAGATAACTAGGGCTGTAATGTCCTTTGTACTTCCGTCAGAATAAGTTCCGTTAGCTATGAATTGTCGAGTCCGATTCAGTGTAATATTTGGATTTTGCGGGGTAACAGTTACAAATTCTAATTTAGCATCAATCACCTTCAATCTCTGATCTGGACTGCTTATTCCATCACATGTTGCATTGATTTGAGTAGTACCTAAGGATATAGATGAAGCTAAACCGGATGCACTAATGTTAGCAACCGTGTTATTACTTGATAACCATGTTGCATTGGCTGTAATGTCCTTCATAATGCCATCTGAATAAATTCCAAAGGCTGTGAATTTTTGAGTTTGACCTAGATGTACAGTGGGTTTTGCCGGAAAAATTCCTATAGATACCAATTTAACTTCAGTTACCGTTAATGTCTGATCTGTACTGCTTATTCCGTCATATGTCGCATTAATCTGAGTAATACCTATGGATTTAGATGTAGCTAATCCAGAGTCACTAATACTCGCAACAGTGGTATTGCTTGATGACAATATTGCTTTATCTGTAATGTCCTTTATACTGCTATCAGAAAAAGTTCCAATTGCCGTGAACTGTTGAGTCTGACCAAGAGACACTGTTGGATTCTCAGGGGTTACTTTCAGGGACACAATTTTGGTAGAATGACCATGAACACTCAAATTTACAATTTGAGTTGTTGTAGTAACATTATCTTCTGTTGTATTATTTTCTGTTGTATTATTTTCTGTTGTATTATTTTCTGTTGTTGTTGGAGTATTATGATTTCGGCTATGTGTTTTTTTACCGTCATTTACGGTTACTGTCCGATTAGTTCCCGCAGAGACATTTGCTTGAACCACAGATTCATTTACCGGAGCAACAGTTTCGTTTACTGGCGTAACAGTCTTGTTTACTGGCGTAATAGTTTCATTTACCGGAGTAACTTTCTTTTGGGCACAGCCGGCTGCAAAGATAACAGCAGCAACTAATAATAAGAGTACTATAATTTTTGGCAATTTTCTCATCAGGTATACCTCAAAATTTTTCTTACTTTCCTTTAAAACAACATATAGAATCGTATGAAAGCAGCCTTGTTACAACCAAAAACGGTAGATACGGCAGCAGAATAATATTTAATAGAGGTCATGCTTTGTGGGGGTTGATTTGCATGACTTTGTTCACTTTTTTATATATAAACTGTAAATATATTTAATGCAATTTATAGTTTTCTGAGGTCCAACCCAAAGAAGTATTTTAATATCTTTAGAATACATGATTGTGCTTTTGCTATTATTAAACAAGAAAAAGGAGATATGGATTTGGAAATTACATCAATGAGTAAGAATCTACCTTTTATCAGATCTTATAAAATCTTTTAGAGATTGGTAATTTTAAAGTTCTGTCTATATAAAAAAATTAATTCATATTTTCTGAACTTCTAGGGTTGATATTTAATATGAAAAAATTAGTACAGTTCCTTAAATAGTTACAATCACAAAAATTAGATCACAAAATTAGACATTTTTTAGGAGTTTAGATATAATCGCAACACTAAGAAATCCGTTTCGATCTAACATTAAATATCTCATTATCAAGTTAGAGCGAATGAATCAGGCACTAAAAAAGTAAACATTTCCAATTATTATTAGACTTTAATTGCAAGCATCCGATCGAGTGTCTCTTTTGCCCTGATCCGTATTTCTTCGGGGACAGTTACTAAACACTGCATTTTTTCAAGTGACTCAAGTACTTTTTCCAGGTTGATCATTTTCATGTTCGGGCAGCAGGCAAACTCAGTGGCGCAGTAATATTTCTTATTCGGTGCCGCTTTTAAAAGTCCGTGGATAAGTCCGCATTCGGTGCCAATAATGAATTCCTGCGAAGGTGAATTTTTTGCGTACATTATCATCCCTTTCGTGCTTGCGATGTAGTCAGCAAGTTCCAGGACTTCAGGGCGGCACTCGGGGTGTGCGATAAACCTGGCTTGAGGGTGTTTTTGCTTCATTTTCAGGACATCTTCTTTTAAGATATGATGGTGTGTGGGGCAGTACCCTTCCCAGGGAATGACTTTTTTTCCAGTCCGGGATGCAACGTAGGCTGCCAGGTTCTTGTCCGGGACAAAGATAATCTCCTCTGCATCCAGGGAATTTACTACTTCAACAGCATTGGCTGAAGTACAGCAAATAAAAGATTCTGCTTTGATAGCTGCCGAACTGTTCACGTAGCAGACAACCAGAGCATTAGGATGCTTTTCTTTTTCTTTCCTGAGACCTTCTACACTCACCATGTCTGCCATAGGGCATGTAGCATCGATTTCCGGCAGGAGGACTGTCTTGTCCGGACAGAGGATTGCTGCACTTTCTCCCATAAAATCGACACCGCAAAAAACGATAACCTTCGCATCCTGACGGACGGCTTCCTGGCTCAAGCCGAGAGAATCACCAACAAAATCAGCAATGTCCTGAACCTCAGGACGGGAATAGTAATGAGCTAGAATAACTGCATTTTGCTTTAATTTCAATTCTTTGATCCTTTTTATAAGCTCTAATTGCTGCATGGGACCACCATAAACGTGTACAAGAAAGATATGATCTGTAAGTAAGCCCGAGGTAAAAGATGTATTCTTCATCCCTTCAGTTTCTCTTGAATTTTATCGTTATGCATCTGAATAGAGGACGTACCTGCTTAACTCCTAAGCACTATATAATGTTTTCCCGAGTTAAAGCAGAGTTTCGCTTCCCGAGTTTCGCTTCCCGAGTTTCGCTTCGGGATCACAGGAAATCGAAGATTTTCTGGGAGTTGCGATGTAATCGCAACAGCACGAGGTCCTTTTCGGTCGCTGCGCTCCCTCAAGAGGACTTGTATAAAGGATAATAGCAGCTAATTTTCGGGATTTATACTACTTGATTTTAATTTTAAACTGCAACTATAGCTTAAAGAGATTATTTATATAGCCTTTTTCGTACGCTCAGGTTATGAAGCCAGAGCAAAATTATTAGCATCTTAAACGGAGCTTGTCACGCTCGACGAAGGAGAGCGGTCTACACGTAATTAAATTGAAGAGAATAATATAAAATAGCAACTTGTCGTTTTCTTGTCAAATGCAAAGTTATATTTTAAGCTACAGCGTTTTTAAGCACTACTAGATTGGGATAATGGATGACATTTTTGTGTGCTTCTAGAAAAGTTGGCTGAACTGTAATTGTCATAGTTTGTCATTTTACTTCTATTTTTGAAAAGGCCCGAGCTTGCGCTCGGTGACAAGACAGTTTAAGTGTAGTGAATATGGTTTATCGGCAAAGTTTCACAACAGAGTTTCACTTGGTAGCATGAAAATGAATATTTTCTGGAACTGTTGTAAATTAGTGTAAAACTCATTCCTCCTCCATAAAGCTTTCTGATAATGAAGTCGTAACAAATAATCACTTTTTTCTATTAAAGGTCTAGATGCTTCTTATGTCATGTTTTTTATAAGAATAATAATTGTCGGATTTTTTGTTGGATAGTAGAAAGCTCTGGCTTTTAAAAGGATTTTTCAGATTGTTGAGGTAAATTGAGTGATAGATAGCAAATGGATTGTTGATGCAATATAGCTTTTACATGTTTTTTAGAAGGTATATACGATTAATAAACCTTTTATTTAAAATTGAAGTTGTATTGAAGCTTCATTTGAAAACCATGTTATAATAGCAATAAGTAAATTTATAATTTCTAATCCTGAATATCTAATTGGCCACTAATTGATATTGTCCTAACTTATAGTCAATCATCTTTGAAAATATAGTCAATCATCTTTGAGAATGAAGTCTCGTTTCTTATTTAATATCGAGCTTGGGGGCACTTAAAACGTAAACTTACTAACGAAAAGGCACTTTGATTAGGACCAATAAATGGAAGACCAATAAATGGAAGACCAATAAATGGAAGAC
>JAUPKV010000227.1 GCA_030837265.1 Methanobacteriota archaeon | reverse complement strand
TTTGTGGACGTGAACTTGAAAAAGAGAGAGTTCATAGAAAGGGAAAGCATTGCAATCAACAGAATTGCAGTCCCTCCACGGTCTGCTACCGTTGGCAGTCCTTTTTTGTAAACATCCTTTGCTACAATATTATTTTCGGTCAGCTTCCGGATAAAGTACGGCATTGAGACCGCAGTTATTACTAACGGAACAAGGAAATTGCTTGTAAGCATAACGATTTGAATAAATGAAACTGAACTGAATATCATTTTTTACTTGCCCTCACCGCTACTTTTCAAGTTTTACCTGACGCGAAAATAAAGCTGCATTAAACTTGAAACATTTTAAGCATTATTATAGAAATACTTATCGAAAATATTTATTGCAAATTATATCCTGTCTATACGCGATTCTTCGCATAACATTATTAAATCGATCAAAAACATAAATATTCTATTTAAGCTTTGAAAGCCCTTTTAAGGGAATACAAATAAACAATCTTAGACATCTTTCCTTATACTTATTGATTTCCATATATGAAAGTAATTTTTCATAAATGGAGAAAGCTCATGCTTACAGATTAAATACTCCTTATTTTTTCTGCCATTACATTACGTCTCGTGGTTTCTATAAACAAAGCAATATTAGATAGCAGTAGTAACGATTAAATTTAAAGTGATTCAGAAACATCTGGTAAGGCCAACCCCGGAATAGCAAAAGATATCAAAAGGAAAAATCTTCGTTTTAAATATTAATGTAGAGTTTATTCCGAAACTATTATGATGCTGAAATTATAAATTTGAATTTATGTCGTTTCATGAAATTCATGCTGTTCTATTGGAACCCATAGAACCTTATCTTCCTCCCCAGAAACCACAGACTGGAAGACCGCATGCAGATCTAAGGAAATTGATGAATGGAATTTTGTACGTAGTTACAACAGGTTGTACCTGGAAAGATGTTCCTTGTCAATATGGTCCTAAATCAACAGTTCACTTGGAGTTGTAATATTAGCGGCAATAATAAAGTTAAACCAAGTTTTGAGATGAGCTCAGAATTTAAAATTTGAAGTAAATGAATTCAGGGCTTGAGACGGGAGATAGCAACAATAAAAAGTACATCAGTGTTAAAAGGTACAGGAACCAGTAATTGAATCCCAACGCTGAGAAACCAGAAACCAAGTCCTTATCCAGAAGTTTGAGTGTTTTACTTATAGGTTTCCACCTCACCGCGGCTTTTTCAAAAATCATATTTGTCCAGAGAATAAAAACTCCGGCAATTATCAAGAATATTATTTGATTTAAACTAAAATTATAATCAATAAAAATGTACTTATTTATACAATAAATCAAATCCGAATAATTATCTACTTTGAAGATGAGCCAGCCAAGGAAAATAAAGTACTGAGTTATGAGGATTTTTATCAATTTTTCATTGTATGTACCGAGCAAGGACAAGGCTTTTTTTTCGGCGGGCCAAATTTTAACTGCAGCTCTTTGAATCATGAGTAAAATTCCATGGTATCCTCCCCATATTATGAAATTCCATGCTGCTCCGTGCCATAAACCACATAAAAGCATGGTAATCATCAAATTTAGGTATGTCCTAAACTCTCCTTTTCTGTTTCCTCCCAAAGGTATATAGAGATAATCTCTCATGAATTCGGAAAGTGTGATATTCCATTTTTTCCAGAAATCCTTGGGGCTCTGCGCTAAGTAAGGTTTATCAAAGTTCTGAGGAAGAGTAAAACCAAGAATTTTTGCAGAACCAATAGCAATATCGCAATACCCGGAAAAGTCGCAATAAATCTGGATTCCGAATAACAGTACTGCAGCTATTATGTAAGGAGAAGAATAGTCGAGAGGAGAAGAAAAGACCCTATCGGCGAGGGGTCCGATATTGTCGGCAATTACAACTTTTTTTACCATACCCCATATAATAAGGGTTATTCCGAATTTTAAGTTAACACCGGTAGTTAAAGGATTCACCTTCAACTGGGGCAAAAACTGCTTTGCCCTTACAATAGGGCCTGCAACCAATTGTGGGAAAAAGGAAATATAAAGGGCGTATTCATAAAAGGATTCGGAAGGTTTCAGTTTTCCACGATAGATATCGATTACATAGGTGAGGGCCTGGAATGTGTAAAATGAAATCCCGACAGGTAATATAATATAAAGATCCGGGTCTTTTAAGTTAAAACCAAGCAAGTCCGCACTCCTAAATAATATGTCTGCTGTGAAATTAAAATACTTAAAAAATCCAAGGATCGATAAGGTTCCGATTAAAGAAAGAACCAGAAACATTTTTTTTGCTGTTTGATTCGAATTTCGATCGATTTCTGCTCCGCAGTAAAAAGTGATTAGCGTAGTAAATAGAAGTATGGCAACGCAGTAGCTACTTGAAACCCAGTAAAAATAATAACTCGCACAGAGCAAAAGGGAATGTTTATACTCACGCCTCCTTAAAGCTGACATTGCCAGTATTAAGAAAATAAAAAAGATCAAGAATTCTACACTGTTAAATTTCAATTACTTTTCACTCCATTCAGTTTGAAGCTCTTTACCATTCCCTGCTAGTTGGAAATCTTTCTCATTAATTCCAGATTGAAAAATCTATTTCTTTCCTTCTTCTCTGTCTTCATTCAGGTCATTTTCAATTTCACTTGAGAGTATCTTGGCAGCATCATTTGAAAAGACACTCCTTCCATCTATATTCATATGATTCAAATCCCAGAAGTATTCCTGGGGATAATTAGTCTCAAAATCATAATAAGGGACACCGATGCTGCTCAAAAACGAAGAAACATCTTTTCTTGTTGATTCGGATATTCTTTCGGAAAGCTTTGGGTTTAGAGGCATGTTTACAATTACCACATTTACCCCATTTTCTTCAAGTTTCTCGATAGTATATTTCAGAGCTTTTTCTTGCTGCTCAAATATGATTTGATTTTCCGGCGCACGTCTGTTAGGAACAAATTCCCTCATAATCTCCGATTCGGGATTATTCAGTATTTTTTGTATTTCTTCTTCAGAGGTACTTCCGTAAAGGCCTCCAGGATTTTTAAAGTTATTAATGAAGTAGTATCTGCCATCATCTTTTAAAATAAATTTTACACTAGAAACAAAGTACCTTCTCTTATCAAAAAATCTTCCTGCTTCATTTTGCCTGAGTATTTTTAATTGCTCTTCATTAAATAGCTTACAGTCTTCTTCATCTATTTTTGTCCCATCATGAGCTAAGTAAAGCTTATCTTCAGGTATAGGAGCGAAAAAACTACGGTAACTTAAGCAAAGGACCACCAGATCAGGTTTTGTTTCAATTATATTGTTAATTTCAGTAATTCTTTTTAAAGGGGTATCAGCATCTACCCCTAAATTATAAACCTGTGAACTGCAGTTTGCTTCCTTCAAACACTCTTCCATTGAATACGCGTCCACACCTTGCCGGGTTTGGCTGCATCCAATAAAATATATACATTTTGAATTTGGGCTTTTACTCAAGTTATTATTTTTTTGCTCCTCATAAAAATTAAAAACAGCCAGTTCTCTTTTAGTATCTTTTAAATAAGGATCAATACAGCTGTCTACTACAAGAGAAAAAAGAAAAGTGGAAATGAGAAAAGCGCACAAAGTTACCAGAATTATTTTTGAAATTTTAAAATCGCTCATACTGAAATTCCTATAAATATTTCTTGGCAGATTTTATTTTTGTAAAATCTATGAATACCAAAATTCTAGAGAATCTGAAACCTTCAATTTCCTCGGAGTCTTTCTATAGACCCGATAAAAAACGAATAACTCCATTATTAGCTTTAAATCTTTTTAAATCATTTCCAACAAATAATTTAATATTAAGGCAAAAAAGAGTAAAGTTATATCCGCTGAAAGTTGTTGCTGTATCACATACTGTATATATGAATCATTTTTTAGAGGTAAAAGCTTAAATTCCGGCAAGCAACTTACATATTTTATGAACAGCCCTGATATAAGAGAGGAAACTTAAAAAATAAATAAGAATTATTGTTCGAATTTAACTGCTAATCGTTCGTTGAAACAAAGCTTTTAAATCCCGTATATGTAATAAACCTTAGAGATAAAATGCTAAAACTTGGAAAATCCCGTTTTTTTGTAATAATTACGATCTTATATGCGATTATGGTTTTTTACCTCTCGGTTAGTGCTGGGATCGGAGATCTCAAACATTTTTTGAAAATTGGCCTTGGCTATCCACTTAAAAATGTTCTTGTTGCCAACGACATGTCATCCATATCGAAATTCATGATTGACTGCCTGCACGCGGTCCAAGAAGCATCATTAGACCCGGGGCATATAGGGATATATTTCGGATTTGGAGTTCTACTGTACTTTGTATTTTTAACTTCAAAAAATCCGGCACTAGTAAGATATTCAGCAATCTGTGCAATATTCATCGGAACTGCTTACGGTATACTGAACGAAATATTCCAGAGCTTCCTGCCTTACCGGGTTGCAAGTGTGGAAGATGCAGTTTCAAACCTCATAGGGCTGGTGCTTGCACAAATTTTTGTAATCTTTTTTGTGCTTGCATTAAAAGTGGTCCTGAATAAAAAAAAGAATGTTGAAGAGCCAATTTAAAAAGCAGAAATAAAAGGTAAAAAACTAAAAAATAGGAAAGATAGAAACTTAACTGTTTGTAAGAAAAAAGGAAAGCTTTAGCTTTCCTCTACTTTTCTCCTTCCCATTTCAAATGCCCTGATATTAATCTCAATAGTTTTTTGCGGCACAAGTGCCTTCACACTATCAATCAAAGCCTCTTTTGAAACGGGCAAATAACTAGAAACCGCCCCAACCATTGCCACGTTCATTGCAAGCCTGCTCCCGGCTTCATAAGCCAGTTCATCCGCATTAAAGGCTTTAACCACATATTTTTCAGAAAGAACATAAAGAATCTCCTGAACATCAGGATACTTTGCAAGGCCTGAAGTAACGGTTACAGGGATTATTGGCTGCGTGTTTACTATAATTACCCCACCGTCTTTCAGAAAATCAAGATACCTGACAGCTTCCATGGGCTCAAGGGCAAGCATAATATCCGCACCTTTTTTAGGGATCATTGATCCAAGATCAGTTCCCAGCCTTATATGGTTTACAACCGAACCTCCGCGCTGTGCCATGCCATGAGTCTCTGCTGCCCGAATAGGGAGACCTGAAATGACTGCAGCTTTTCCAATAATATCCGATGCAAGAATTGCACCCTGCCCGCCGACTCCAGTGATAAGGAGGTCGAGTTTCTTTTCTCCAGTTGCCCCGCTCATCTCTTCACCTCCCTGATAGCTTCAAACTTGCATATCTGTGCACAAACTCCACACCCGCTGCACAGGGCGGTAATTATAGCACATTTGTTTTCTTCATCAAACTCGATTGCAGGACAGCCGAATTTAACGCATTGCTTGCAGCCCTCACATTTTTCAGGATCAACGATATACGGAACCCTTCTGATCCCTGTCCTCTTGCCCGAGATCACACAGGGCTGCTTTGCAATAACCACAGCTGTTCCTTCAAAATCTTTTGC
>JAUPKV010000226.1 GCA_030837265.1 Methanobacteriota archaeon | reverse complement strand
CCACAAAGATGCATTCTGCCCAGGCAATACATCCCTCAATCCCTGGAGACCTAACTTTTTCAGAGGGATGGGGATTTAGCCCGGCCATTTCAAATTCGTCCACCTCTGGTGGATAATTTCGAGAGCAGATCATAACAGCTTCTTCCATCCCGACGAGAGGGATATTTGTAACGAACTCTCCTGTTTCCCGGATATTTACTAAAGTATCACGCTTTAGCCACGAAGCAAGCATTATTTCTTCCAACGGGCGCAGAATCGGAGTTATGTTGGACCAGGGAGCCGCATTTCGGATACCTTCCTTTGAAATCGTAGAAATAAGGGCTACAGGCAGAGAGAATATTTGTTCTCTTTTACTTGGTTTTAATTTCATTTACTCACCTTAGAAATTTTAATTTAAATCGCATTAATGCATCTATGTTTATTACTTTATGTTATAAATATTAAATAGATTAATACTTGAAAATCGATGTGAGTAAAAATAAATGCTTCACTATTCCTGATGGATTATAAAACCAGAATACACAGGAGCAATAGTTTTCGGTTTTACAAAAAAGTATCAACGCACACAAGCAACGTTAATATAGGTGATTAACGACAAACAATAGGAATAATATTCATCGTAAGCAGCAGAGGAAAAGATTGATCGAGTAATTTTTGAGGCATGAGTTTTCTTTATTTAAATCTTTCTTTTTATTTCCGCATTTTTGTGAGTTCATTATCTGACCTTCACTCCTCATCGTCAGAATCGTCAGAATATTCATCTTCATATTCTTTTTCGTCTCTTTCCGAATATCCTGTTTCTTCTATTCTTCTTTCATTTTGTCTTTCTTTTTCTGCTTTCATGAATTCCTTTTCAATTAGGGCTCTCCTGCCTGTTTCTTGCGATTTTTTTGCATTATATTTTGCGTAGGCAAACATGGCTATAAGCAATATAATTGAAGCAAGTAAGAAAATGAGTATCATAATGAGTGTGTGGCCATAAGTACTATGAGAATATTCCTTATTAAAAGCAGGCCACAGTCCTCCATTATTTTTTTAAGATAATGTCTATATAATTTTACAGAATTCAATTCTCAATATTTTATACTATTCAATCTGGTACTAATCGTCAATTGCTATTGATTATTTAGTTTTTTGTTCTTATACTGTTTGAAGTATATTAAACTAAATAAGTTTATCTCTTTATGGATTGATAAAATAACATTCATTTTATTCTCTAAAGGAGGTTTTGACTGGTGAGGTTGAAGTTAATTATTGGAATCCTTGCACTTTTGTTGCTAATGGTTGGCACTGCGAGTGCCTTTGAACTAAGTGATTCTGACAAAACTGGAGCTACCGATAATGTAGGGGTTTTTGTAACCTATAACGGTAATCAAATAATTTTTTCGGTAGAGGAAAGGATTGCTGGACTTGATGAAAGAATTGATAAAATAGCGTTTAACATCCCTACTAGCTACGTGGAAAAGATACAAATAGAAGATAAACACGGTGACGAAATTACTGTATATAATGTTCGCGATAATATCCCCGAATACTGGATAAAAAATGACGAAGACAAAAACATGGGTGGCGGTTTTGGGGACTTTGAATCTTATTTTGCAAATTCTGGATCGGGGGCAACTACTGTAACGGTTACCTTGACATCCAGTTCTGCTGTTGAAGCTCTAAGTGCTAGTACTGGTTATCAAGTAGCGGCACACGCTGCTTGGGGAACTGGCAGTGCGTATTTCGCTGGTCCAGGCACCCAGCCTCTAGAGCCCCCTCAGCCTCCTGATACCGAAATTCCTGAGTTCCCCACAATAGCCATGCCAGTTGCAGCAATACTGGGTTTAATGTTCGTTTTCGGCCGCAGAAAACAGGAATAAATCAACAGAGTTTTAAGGCGTGAAAAACCCTTAAAACTTGACCTTATTTTTTACATATTTTTTGTAGTAAGTAGTTCATTTCTGATTTTCACTCTTCGCCATCGTCAGAGTCATCATCGTTGTATTCATCTCTTTCTGAGTATCCTGTTTCTTCTATTATTCTTGCTTTTTCTCTTTCCTTCTCCGCTTTCATGATCTCTCTTTCAGTCTCATCCATCCTTATTGTTTCTCGCGACTCTTTTACACAATATTGTTTATAGGCAAACATGGCTACCATTGCTGTTACTGAAGCAAGCAAAAAGACGAGTGCTATATTGAGCATGGGGCCTAAGCACCCGGTGAAATTTGAGGGTTTAAAGTCAAATACAATTCCTTTCCTGTTTTTTATGTATTATATTAAGATTATATAATTTAAATATTTAATATGTTACTTAAGTTCAGCAAAATAGCTTTCCCCCATTACTCAGTGCTGAGCTTTTGTTCGAAATATTGGAAGAATAATACCTTAATTGGCTTTTATCGTTTAGACCGGACGCCTTTCATAGAATCTTAAAATACCTTTACCGATTTGAATGTTAAAAATAAGAAATTGAACCGTAAAACAATTTAATGAATAAATTAAACATAATAAGCTACAAAAAAGCGATAAGAAACCTGAATTTCGTCTATTTCTCTGGGCTCCAGCTCAAAATCCAGCTGGTCGGTTTTGTAAACCTTTTCTCCGAAATCTTTGAAAGTAACTTCACATTTTATGTTCTCTGGGAGTTGAGCCTCAAAATCAGCACATTTCTTGCATATCTTGCGGGTAAGAGTATCTATTTCTTTGGGACTGAAGGTTTTTTTGTTTTCAGACCTGTAATTTACCGAAACTGTCAATTCTTCTTTGCTAAGCAGGTCTGCCCAGAAACCGGAGAGTTCTGTTCCTTCTATTTTGTAGTCCTGAAGTTCAAAGCTTTTAGTTATAGTATTCTTGATCTTGCCCTCGTTCATATGCTTAGTTTAGAGAGTGGATCTATATAAACTATCTCAAAAATGAAAAAGGTCCTAAAATATAAAAACTCTCTAAAATTATTCTTTATTTCTTAGTTCAGAAAAAGTTTGTAACTCCTTCATCAACACAAAAACGAAAAATGAAAAGTAATTTTTCGCTAAATGATAAACGTAAAAATGTCCAGTAAGGTCAAGTTATGCTTTTGATCCCACAAAAGAAATTGTTATGTCTATGATTTCAGAATTGCTGCCAATTCGTATTGGAGGGCCCCATGTGCCGAAACCAGAGGAAACAATTATCTGGCATTCTCCCTTTCTCAAATAACCCCAGCTGTTTTCAAACACACGCCTGGCAATTAAAGTGTTAGGGAAAATTTGTCCACCGTGCGTATGCCCGGATAACTGTAAATCGATTCCATTGAGCTGTCCTTCTTCCAGATTAATGGGCTGGTGGTCTAACAGAATAACCGGGAGGTTATGGTTGATCCCGTCTATAAGCCTGGACAGATCCAGCCGCTGTTTTCCATTCATTCGGCTTGCCATCCTGTCTTCTCGGCCAGCTACATAAAACTGGTTATTTACTTTTATGCATCTGTCAACAAGTACATTAATGCCAGCCTGCTGCAAATACTCCACTGCCAGCTCATTATTGCCGCCAATGTATTCATGGTTCCCAAGCACTGCATAAGCGCCGTATCTGGATTTCAACTTTTTCAATATTTCCGGCATTTTATTGTCGGCAAATAGCCCTACATCCTCATCTATGGTATCTCCGGCAAGAAACACAATATCAGGATCAAGTTCGTTAATCCTGTTAACCATCTCTTTGAGGCGACCATTATCAACTACTATACCAAGGTGTATGTCGGATACCATGACAGCATGGAGCTCTGGCAAATCAGGTACTTCTTTTTTGATGGTGATATCGTAATGCACAACACGAGGTTGACGCGCGTT
>JAUPKV010000225.1 GCA_030837265.1 Methanobacteriota archaeon | reverse complement strand
TTACTCTAAATTTTGCTCATATAAGTGACAGTAGCGTTCAGCTAATCAACGAAATTCAGAATTACTTCATTATTTCCATTATCATTGTCCTGGTCCCCTTTATCATTTTTTTTGAACTCAGAGCCTGGAGAATGCGCAAAATTGATGAAAAAATGCCCGATTTATTAAGAGATCTCTCGAACATTAATGGTTCAGGAGTCCTGTTTTCAAATTCATTAAAATTAATGGCAGAATCAAACATGGGCATCCTGAGTAATGAGTTAAAAAAGCTTAAAGAAGATTTGTCCTGGGGTACGTCAACCTCAAGAGTTCTCATAAAGCTTGACAACAGTTTCAGGACAGCTACCTCTAGCCGTGTTCTACATACACTTATAAAAGCAAACGAATCTACAAGTGATCTTAAAAGTGTGCTTTCTATTACTGCCGAACAAGTCAAAACTGAAGAAGAGCTGAAAAAAGAACGATCTTCAGATATGTCGGTCTACATTGTTACCATCTATGTGGCTTTTTTTGTCTTCCTTTTCATAGTCTATGTGCTGGCTGTATACTTTTTCCCACAAACCGTCGCTTTTACGAGCTCTTCTCAAGAAATCGGATCAGCAGGAATCGGGAATGGATTCTTCAACATAAAGGAGTATACCATGCTTATGTTCCACTCAACCCTAATTCAAGCCTTTTTTTCAGGGTTGGTTGCCGGAAAAATGGGACAGGGTTCAGTATATATGGGCCTGAAATATAGTATCAGTATGATAATGATAACCTACATTATTTTCACTATGTTTATCTAACAACAATAAACGAAGAAATTAAAAATATCTTTTTGTTTCTGCAGGCAAATAACTGTTGGGAATTACTAAACAAATATAATTAATTTTACATTCCGACCCCTTCTCAAAAAATGCAACTTAATTTTAAAGGGGGGTCGGAATGTAAGATTAATAATAGTATAAGAATTAACAGAAAATAGAATAAAGAAAATAATAGGGTAAAGTTAAAGTGAAGGCACCTTAATTAGGTGCTTCATTTGTGTTTAGAATCTAACGTCTTTGTTGCTGATGAGCTGACTGGTCTTCACATCAATAATTTTAATATTTATAGTGTCACTTGATACCGGATGCCCTGCAAAAGGACTCGTACCATCAGCACGCACAAACGGGAGTGTGTTTGAATCACCGACACTCATATTACCAAGGCTTATTGCATTAATGTCAACTGATGGAGCTCCGTTTATAGATGCTGTTACTCTTGTTATATCAGCGCTTCCAAAATGAATAGTATTTCCACCAAGGTGCTCGATTTTCACAGATCCTAGACCTGTAGCATTAGCAGTAGCTGTACTATTTGCTTTAATCTCAAGGTTCGCCTGCGGTGCAGCTTGTTGAGGTCCTGTGCCGAAGACGGATGACCCGATAGCGGCAGCGAGGATAACGGTTATTGCAACCATCAGGATGACACCAATAACCGGGGACACCGCATCACTATTCTTAAATAATTTTTTGAAATCCATATGTTTCTCCCTCCGGGTTTAAGTTACTCAGACAGTAATTTGCCTGAAGCTTTAACACATAAAGCGCATAATAACAGTAGTTATTTTTTTATAATCTCATGTAATCTTATTCACCATTAATATATAAATTTTTGCTGTTACATTATTATGTTTTTAAAGAAGAAATAAAAAGTGCTTCGACAGGGAGCTTTATGTCGGATCGGCAGTTTTAATACGTTTTTTTAGACAGTCAAGTTAATATTCAATTAATAACATTGTAAAAAGTCAAGTAAAAATTGAGAGAAGGTGACGTTTAAAGTGGAGGGTAAAAAATACAGGGCACTTGGCGAAGACTGCAAAGCAGTATCAGAGGTGATAGGTCAGGTGCTTATGATAGCTATAGTTGTTGTAGCTTTCTCTTCGATAAGCGCCATTATTTTCTCAGACGTTATTGTAAATCCGCCTCATACGCCGCATACGGACTTATCTGAGAAAATCAACACTTTTAACGACACTTTAACTATATTACATAGCGGAGGAGAGGCCATTGATTTGAAAGCAATAAAGATTATAATAAGTGTTAATGGAATACAAAATGAGTTTATAATACCAGATCCCAGAAATTCCGACCCTAAAGTTGAGATCCGACATTTGGAAGGAAGTTTATCCAATGACAATGCTCTGATGCTAGGGGACTATATTGTAATCCATACGAATCCTGATACAGATAATAAACCTGAAACCGATAAGAATCAAAAAAGAATTGATATGAAAACTGCCGATGTCATTGATATGTACTTTGTCTATATCCCATCTCAAAAGGTGATTCAAAAAGTGACTCTCCAAAGCGGAGAATAAAAAATACAAAGCAGAAAATAAAAATAGGAAAGACAAAAAGCTAATGAAAGATAAATATAAAATTAAGTGATGTTCCGTTATGAAAACCGGAAAGATGAGAAGAGTAGGGAAAACAAATGAGGGGTTATTCAACTCCGAATCAGCAGCTTCTACAGTCATCGCCGCAGTGTTGCTTTTAAGCATCATATTTACCATATTTGCAGTGGTAAGAATTGCATATGTTCCAGAATGGAAAAATGATGCTGAACAATTGCATATGAGTAAAGTCAATAAAGATATGGCAGAACTCAAATCATCTGCAGATATGATAATTCTACTTCAATCTTCAAATTCCTCATCTGATAAATTTCACTTCTCTATTCCCTCCATCAACGTCCCAGTTAGCATGGGAGGAGGAGAATTACCTATTTTTGATACATCTAAATCAAGCGGCGCACTCTCAGTAAATACAGAACCTTGCATCGTGACTATAACCACGGAGGAAGGCAATAAAATATCCATAAATTCAGGTACAATTACATATAGTTCAAACAATAATCAATATGTGGATCAGGTCTTCAGATATGAAAACGGAGCCATTATTCTTGCTCAAGGCAAGAGATCATTGATGACACAGTTTCCATCTTTGTTCAGAATAAAGAAAACAGGCGAATATGAATATGATGTTTGGATCCAGGCAATCAACATATCAGGAAATTCAGACACTATCTCTTCAGATAGCGATACTTCTTTGAGATTGACTGGAAGTCCCCAAAATATCACATACTTAGGAAATACATCCTCGTTTGACTATAATATTACAACAAAATATCCGGACGCCTGGGAGTCTTATCTTAAAGGAAATCAGAATGAAATCGCAAACGAAGAGTCTCTTGAATACGGTACTGACTTCATACTGAAATCAAATGACCTGGACAACATAAGTTTAGAATTTTTTGCTAAAAGCCAAAATCATTATAGTATTTATGTAAGTGAATCTGGTTTTAAGGCAGAAATTGGAGCAAAAAACAGTTTTTATTAAATGGATTATCCTCTGTATGAATTTCATCAGCGTTTATCCGTACACATAAAATAATAAACTAAAGAAAATATCACCCGGGACGAGAATGCCTGAAAAATACACCATTTCTTACCCTGCCATGAGAATATACTCAGATGGCAGGACTGAAGAAAACACTGAAGTACTTCTTGCTAGGGAATGCCCCGTTAAACTATTTCTCAATGGGAAAATTTTTACCTCACTTTTTGTCTCCCCATCTGAGCTTCAAGAACTTGCAATAGGACACTTGATTACCGAAGGAGCGGTCAATTTTAGCGAAATTTCAGAAATTGAAGTAAAAGGCGATGAAATTCATGTCTTGACTCAGAATAAAAGTCAAGCCTCCAGGGAGCAAGAATCTGACGAAGGAGTTTTTGTCCGTTCCGGCACCATATTCGATCAGGAAGCCCTTTTTGCAGGTACGAATCATCTTGAATCTGATATCTACAGGCTTACAAGAGGAACTCATCTTGCAGCCCTCATAAATAAGGAGGGGAAACTCGCAGTTCAGATCGTCGACATAGGTAGACATAACGCCCTAGACAAAGCAATAGGAGTTGCTTTTCTTCGCGGACTGGATATCTCACAGCTCTACATGCTTTCCACTGGCAGGCAGCCCGCATATATGGTTACAAAAGCTGCACGTGCGGGAATTACCCTTATTGCCACTAAATCCATGCCCTTTGACTCAGGTGTAGAAGCCGCAAAAAAAGCAAATTTATGCCTTGTAGGACAACTCCGAAAAGAATCAATGCTTATCTTCGCCAATGAATGGCGTGTTAGATTCGGTAAGCATTGAGAACGAATATAAAGCTGAATTATAGTCAAGGAAGATTGAGCAACGAATAATCCAACCTAAAATTAGTCCTCTTGAGGGAGCGTATCGACCGAAAAGGACACCGTTCTCCCGAAGCGGAACTCGGGCTGCAGAGCCGCAACTCTGCCGGCTCAACTTTCTGCTATCAGAAAGTACCCTTAGTACTTTTAACGTCTTTGCCTTCTATTTTAACAGCTCGTTTCAAAGCATAGGCAAAAGCTTTGAAAAGAGATTCAATTTTATGATGATCGTTTTCTCCATAAACGCTTGCATGTATGGTAATCCTAGCATTTGAGGCAAGAGTTTCAAAGAAATGCTTAACTAGTTGGGTATTGAACTGCCCAACTTGAGGAGTGGCAAAATCAGCTTTCAATACGAGATAACTACGCCCACCTATATCCAGGGCAACATCTGCAAGAGCTTCATCCATCGGAATTCTGGATTCCCCAAAGCGAGCAGTGCCTGCCATATCTCCAAGCGCCTCTGCAAGAGCCTTTCCGAGAACTATTCCAATATCTTCTATCAGGTGATGCTCATCTACGAAAAGGTCACCTTCGGCATGAAGCTTTAGGTCAAATTCAGCATGCTTTGAAAAAGAATTAAGCATATGATCAAAAAACCCAATTCCAGTACTGATATCTGTAACTCCTGTACCATCAATGTTCAATTCAAGCTGAATCTCAGTTTCTTTTGTCTTGCGGGATATTTTACCTGTTCTCATAGAGTTTCACTTTCATTTTAAATTTATTAAAAACTTTGTATTATCTTCCCTTGAGAGTGATAATTAAATTTAATATTTTTATAATAGGAAGGAAAAGAATATAGAAAAAGGATAGACTCCTATCAATTCCGGATGGACTCAATAGCATCCTCAAGGGTAAACTTGCCTGTGTAAAGAGCGCTGCCTATCACAACTCCCGCGGCTCCGATTTCCTTCAGTATTTTCAGATCTCGCAGAGAACTTACTCCTCCGGATGCAATAACGGGGATGCTTACTGAATCAACAAGCTCTTTTGTTGGGATAGGGTTCACTCCTTGCATGAGACCTTCAGTATCTATATTTGTAAAAAGTAAACAGCCTGCGCCCAGCTCTTCAAACTTCCTGCCCATTTCCACAGGAGTTTGCGCACATTCTTCTGTCCAGCCTTTGATTGAAATTCTCCCATTCTTTGCATCCAGAGCAACAGTTATAGATTCGTTTCCAAAGGTATCAGCAAGCAATTTTACAATTCCGGGATTCTGAAGGGCAACCGTTCCAAGAATCACTCTTGAGACTCCCAGCTTAAGAAGAGCAGATGCATCCTCAAAGGTACGAATTCCACCCCCAACCTGGATGTTTACTCCTCTTCCCTTACATGCGTTTACTATTCTTTGAACGGTTAGAGCATTTTTCCGCTGTCCTTCGATTGCACCGTCCAGATCAACCAAGTGTAAGGTTTTTGCCCCTTTGTCAACCCAATCAAGAGCAACTGCAAAAGGATCGTCAAGAGATATAATCTCGCTACCAGGTACTCCCTGAACTAACTGAACGCATTTTCCATCTCTCATATCCACAGCAGGGATTACTTCAAAGTCCATTGAAAGACACATCCGCATATTTTTAAGAAAAGTAAAATTTATTCCTCTCTTTTTCAAGGCATTATCCTTTCAATAGGGACAACAAGAATATCTCTTGCACCAACTTTTTTCAGCTTATTTACGATGGTAAAGATCAGGTCTGCATCTACAACAGCATGAACTGCAAGGATCGCTTCCCCTTCAGAGTATTTCCCTGACTCAACCTTCATAATAGTTGGGCCGGACATTCCTGGCAGGACTTCTTTTACTGCAGAAAGTGAAGTCTCTGGAACATTCATCATAAGATAGCGACGTTTTTTTGCATTGAGCACACTTTCCAATGCAGTTTTTATATCCAGAATTTTATCTTTTGTCTTCAGGCTTTCTTTATTAGCAATCAGGTTTACTGATGATGAAAAAACAGTATCAATTGCCTTTAGATGGTTGATCATCAGAGTCGTTCCTGAGCTCGAAATATCGACAATTGCATCCGCAATCCCTACATGAGGAGTCATTTCGCAGGCTCCACTAACCTTTATAACAGTAACATTAACTCCAAGTTTCTCAAAGTACTGGCTAGTAATCACCGGAAACTCAGTAGCAATCTTTTTGCCTTCAAGGTCCTGAGCCTTCTCAAAACTGGATTCCTCAGGGACTGCCAATACAAGGTTCGCTTTTCCGAATCTCAGATCCAGGAGAATTTCAACATTAGCCCCTCTTTCCGTAATAAGATCAATGCCCGTAATGCCAACATCTGCAGCTCCGTCCTGTACATATTCGGGAATGTCAGCTGCCCTGGCGAAGAGAATATGTATATCCGGGTCTGCGGTTTTTGCAAACAGTTTTCGACTTTCTGCTCCCCCACTAATGGAAAGCCCTGCATCATTGAAAATGGAAATTGTGGGTTCGAATAGGCGCCCTTTATTGGGTATTGCAATACGAATCATCTACTCTGTCCTCAAATAAGTGATCTACCGGTAACGTTCCTGGTATGTGTGTCTGGATAAACGTTTATCCAAATATTTTACATGATTAGACATCACTGAAAGATTTCATTAAGCTTTCTCTCTAGATAAGACATGAAAATAAATCAACCTACAAGAAGATATCGTTAGAGATATAATAAAGTTGAATCTTGATAATGAACATAACTTACTTTTAATAATGAAAAGAACTTATTCTTGAGTTATCCCAATATAATCAATGCAATGTAATTTATAAAATCAATTAAAGTTAAGTATTAGGAAGAAAATTGATAATGTTAGCTAAGATAAAATGGTAAATTAATAAAGTTGACATTTTACTGATAAAATTGCTATTGATTTTTAAAAAAGAGGATCCAAATGGCCCGAAATATCAAAGTAGAAAAACTCTTGCAAACCCCTATTGAAAAACAGCAGATTGAGCTTGTAGAACGCAAAGGAATAGGGCATCCTGACAGTATATCAGACGGACTCGCCGAAGCTGTAAGCCGTGCGATATGCAGAGAATACATAAGCAAATGTGGGGCAGTACTCCATCATAACACCGATGAAACACAGATAGTAGCAGGAAGGTCATCCCCCAAATTCGGGAGCGGAGAAGTTCTGCAGCCGGTATATATTCTGCTGGTTGGTAGAGCCACAAAGGAGTTTGAAGGTGTCGAACTTGCTACCGAGTCTGTCGCTCTTCAAGCTGCCAGAAAATACCTTAAAAATACCCTTGTTAATATGGACCTTGATAGAGACGTTATCATTGACTGTAAATTAGGGACAGGGTCCTCTGACCTGAGAGATGTTTTTAAAAGAGACCGGGTTCCGGTTGCAAATGATACCTCTTTTGGGGTTGGTCATGCTCCATTTTCCGAACTTGAGAATATTGTATACAATACGGAAAGGCAACTTCTTACAGACTTGAAATCGCGCATCCCTGGAATAGGAGAGGATATGAAGGTCATGGGGCTCAGGGATGGAGATGATATAACCCTTACAATATGCAGTGGCATGATTGGACGGTACATTGATGACCTGAACAGTTACATAAGCATGACTGAAGAGATGAAGGTTTATACAGAAGAACTTGCAGCTCGTTACACTGACCGCGATGTTAAAGTCTACATTAACACCGGAGATAATCTGAAAACAGGCAGCGTTTTCCTTACAGTCACCGGTACCTCAGCTGAGATGGGAGACGATGGTTCCGTAGGGCGTGGAAACCGCTGTAATGGTTTGATTACACCGAACAGGCCAATGAGCATGGAAGCAACAAGTGGTAAGAACCCAATCAACCATATTGGAAAGATTTACAACCTTCTGTCAACTCAGATGGCTCGCGATATAGTAAAGAAAGTCCCCGATGTACATGATGTCTATATAAGATTGCTTTCGCAGATAGGAAAGCCCATTGATCAGCCACTCGTGGCAAGCGCTCAGATAATTCCCCAGGAAGGCGTCGCTTTTGAAAAGGTCAAAGCGGAAACCGAAGTTATCATCGATGATTGGCTTTCCAATGTGACAAAAATTACCGAAATGGTAATTAAAGGGGAATTGAACACCTTTTAAAAAAGCAATATTTTAGAATGACTTTTTATTGAAAAGGGCTCATGAGTCCTTTTCAAAACATTTATGCTACTTTTAAACTACCTTATTGACTCAGCCGATTCAAGAAATCTTAAGCAAATGATCGAAGCCCTTAAATTGCGTTTAACATTCAAATAATATAAAAAATGATAAGATATACGCCTTCTATTCTCACATCCAGCGAAAAACATAAATATGATAGCCATATATGGAGATGATGCTTTGAGGCATTGAAGTCCCTAAAGCATTGATAAACATACATAATCCCGCCTTAACTCAGTGGTAGAGTGCGCGGCTGTAGTTCGGTTCATACGGGAAAATTACCCGTACAATTCTGCGCAGAAACCGCGATGTCCCCGGTTCGAGTCTGGGAGGCGGGACCTAAACATTAGCCAGAATCGAAAACTCTCAAACGTAATATTTATATATCGGGAAGACATCTAAGGTTTGCTCTCAACGTAGACTGTCCTCGATGAGACAAAGCGACATCAACAGATCAAAGTGTCCGGATAGTGTAGAGGCCTATCATGGAGCCCTGTCGAGGCTCCGACCCGGGTCCGAATCCCGGTCCGGGCGCTATTCCTTTTTTTTAACCTTTTTAAGCATCTTTAGTTCGTCAAGTCCAATGTGATCCTAAAATCTATTGCATCTAGGAATCCCATTGCAAATCTTGTAATTCTGTGACCGCTCTGACGGCCACCAAAGAGAACTTTTTTTATCACGTCTTATTCCAAATAATCAAAATAATGAAATTTAATGTCTTCTGAATTAGATTGTAAAAAATATATGTGAAATTTGTCAAAATTCGAAAGCTTTACAAAATTAAATTTATAAAAATAATAATTTTGTTAACAATTGAATACAAAACTATTTATGTTTTTGAAATTAATAATTATTATCTGATTAAAAATTAAAGCCGGACGAAAAAATTCAGCTAAATAAAAAATTTCAGCTAGATTCGAAATTCTGTTTAATCAACCTGGGGGTATAAGAAACGAATAATTTTATTACTCTACTTTTTAACTCGTATTTTTTGTTGAAAATTCAACTAGATTCTTCGGGAGATAAATAAAATGGAACTCGAAGCTATTGAGCCAGAAATTGAAATCAATGGCAAGGTCGTTTATTCAAGTGTTGCTGCCTTTCCTATGGCACGATGTCTTCCTGCAAAGATATTGGTAAGAAAGGGACTGGGGAAAAGTGTTAATAAAAAATTCCAAATCGATACTAATGATTGGTATTCATTACGAGATTGGGTGGACGCTTTAAACGAAATGTCTTTGAGATTTGGTGACGATGCTTTGATAAAAATTGGCATGAAGATTCCTGAAATTATTCCATTTCCCGTACCTGCAAAAGACATGGAAAGCGCATTAAAATTACTTGAAATCGTCTATCACATGAATCACAGGAAGAATGGAAGGACTTTGTTTGACCCAAATTCCGGTGTCATTCTTGAAAGAATCGGTCACTACAGTTATACCAGAAATGGAAATGAATATACGATCAACTTGAACGAATCTTCTTACCCTTGTGCTTTAGCAAAGGGTTTACTAACTGCTATAGCTCGAAAAATCGAACCAAATTCTATTGTTATTCATGATGATTCCACTTCTTGTTGTAAAAGAGGAGATAAATTTTGCACTTTTAAAGTAAGATTGTAAAGGCATAAAATACCTTTTACATCACTCATGTACGCAGTGCTTTAAAACTGAATTGTTCCAATTCCATCTTTTTTGGTAGTTTTATTAAGAACAGGCATTTGGCTGATTAATTTGGATTTTACCACTTTATTGGATGAATTAATCAGAATTAACACCTTTTGATTCGTTACTCATAGTAAGTTCTTTTCCTCTGATAGTTACTATAAATGAAACTTTCAAAAAGTAGATATAATCCAATTAGAACAAAAGGGACTAAAAACAACATAGCGAATATATCAAAGGATTCAATAGCGAAATATCCTACACTGCCTGTGATGCCTAGCCAAACAAGTGCAAATATGATTTGAACTCTATTTATTACTGTAAAAAATGAATTTATTTTAGGTTGTCCTGACCATAATATTTTTTCATCTAAGCATCTCATTTTGGAATAAAGTTGATATAAAAAATTAAACAAAAACTAGAAACAAGCAGATCAGGTTAATACGAATGCTGTGTGAAAGCTAAAAAGATTTCACTGGTCATCGGTTAAGGATTTTCATGCCTATAGGTCTCGATTTCAACTAAAAGATCAAGCCCAAATTTTGAGCGTTTAAACTGAAATCTATGTTAA
>JAUPKV010000026.1 GCA_030837265.1 Methanobacteriota archaeon | reverse complement strand
CTTTACAAAGAAAAACAAATACTCAAAGTCCACAGTAAATCTATCCTTTGCTGAGCTTGGCAGACAATTTGGTTTATGCCATATCAAAGTATTGCGTAATATCCAGCCACGATTGACCATCTCTATTGCAAAACGGAATGGAATCCCAGCTAAACATTTTTGAGGTAATTGATGGATAATTTCAGTTTTATTTGTTAAGTAAATTCCTTTTTCATCTGTCCACCCATTTCTTTTTCCCACATTTCCAGTATAAGTATCCCCCAGATTAACCCAACAGCTCCCGGTGTCCTTCAATACTCTATAGATTTCATCAAATATATTGCATAAATGTTTGATATATAAATCAAGTGTTGGCTCTAATCCTAACTGTCCTCTCCATGCTCCACAATTGAGGCAGAAATTTGATTGTCCATTTGGATGATTATTCATTGCTTGCCCTTGATTACCTTGCGGAGAATGTAATCTATGAACAGTGTTAAATTTATGGCTGCAATTCGGATCTCCATCCCATATCACCGGCCCTATCCCGTAATCTCGAAGCAGCCAATAGGGCGGACTTGTAACCACACAATCTATAAAATTTGAAGGGAATTCCTTTAATACTTCTAAAGCATCACCGTTGATGATTCTATTTACCAGTTTATTTCTCTCCATAACCTATGACCTTTCTATTGTAGTTTTTCAGCTTCAAAAATTCTCATTGTGATTTTTTAGGATTTATGAAAAATTTTTTATTCTCAGGAGTGTTCTCATTGGTAGTGTAGATTTTCAGGCTGGATTATAATCCAGCCTGCCTTTTATACTTCAAAATCTCCTGCAAGACCTTATCAACATCTGAAATCACTTGGAAGCATGCTGACATAGTAGAAACCTTCGCATCTTTTGCATACTTATCAATATACTTATAAGAACTTCCCAGGTATTTTTCACCGTCTTTCCCGACTATCTGGCAGAGGGCAGCAGCAGAAAGCTCTGCGACAATCTCCTGCTTCCAGTTTTGGCCGGGCTTAAGCCGATGTCCAAGTACTCTGCCATGAGCAGCATGAGATAGCTCATGAAAGAAAACAGCCTCGTCCTCTGTTGCAAGGGCAATCTCCTTCCGGCTGTCTGAATAGTAGCCATAATAACTGTAATTGCCTGGTATTGCTTTGACAGAAAGCCCCCATTCTTTGGCGACTTCAATCAATGGCAGCTCAGGCAGCTCTATCTGCTCATAATCCAGTGGCTCACCTTCAGTGTCCTCGTACCTGAACATTGGCATTGTGAAAAAACCTTTCAAGCACACCTCTTCTTCTCCGTTATCATTTTCCTTTTTGCCAAATCTCGGAGCAAGGATGTAGAATGCCTTTGCTCCTTTTTTTACATGTCTCCCTGATTTCTTCCATTGAACGACACCCCGGCCATCTTGAGTATCAGCACAGAACATGAGTACCCGGTTGCGCAGGGACCACTTTGCTGCCGGAATATCGGCACGAGGAAATTCGCTGTGAGCGATATCCTTCGGGATATCTCCTGTTTCGAAACGCTTCAGGATACTATTAACTACTTCCTTTACTTTTGGATTCATGGGGATCTCCTTCTCTATTTGATTTGTTTTTTGATAAGGCTCTAAAAAAGTCAGGGGGTGGTCTTCCCCTAATTTCCGCATATTGTTCTGGATTTAAAACGGGCAACATAATGTTCATTTTTCCCTCATTGCCCTCATTGGCAGTGTAGATTTTCAGGATTTTTTATAACCGTTACCACTCAAGAAAATTTTTCATTTTCCCTATTGCTCTTTTAAGAAGAAAATTTACTCTTGGTTGAGAAATACTCAAATTTTTAGCAATCTCTTCTTGTTTATAATTTTCACTAAAAAGTTGAATTACTCGTCTCTCCTTATCATTTAAGGTCTTATTGATTGTTTCCTGTACAGTGAGTCTTGTAACTAACTGTTCTCCTGTATCCAGTGAGAAATTTCTTATAGTATTAAGAACAACTTTTTGGAAGGGATTGAGTACCTGGCTAGTATCTTCTATATACCGGAAATCAATTGGATATGTTCTGGGTTTACGTGAAGCAGTTTTGCCTCTTCCGGTGATTTCTTTTTCTACAGCCTCACATATGATCTTACATCCATGTTCCTTACTAGGGCATTCTGAGCATAGAGCCATTTCAAGTCCTCATGAGGGCTAATTACTAATTTTGTCCTCATTAATGGGCCTTCAACCTTGAACGTTGGCTCTATGCCACTTGGGTTATAATTAGGTTATTTTCAAATTATTCTTCCTCTTTAGTAAGTTTAGGTATTAACCCAAAATAGTGAAATTCCTTACACCTTTTACAGTAAAGGTAAAGAGAACCATCTTTATAATGTTCTCCTAAATAATGACCTTGCTTATCTTTTACTCTTGTAGATTTCTGGGGTTTTATTATGTTTTTACAAATAGTTACTTTCATCATCACAATTTCCTCCGAAAATGAAAACTTGCGTAATGGCCATTAATTACTGGACCGCCTTTGAATTGTTTTTGTTAGTATATTTGTCTATATAATACAAAGCGTTAAATAGTTTAGCGAGTATTTTATCGTATACCGACATGGATACGATTAATGCTTTTAATCCCTTGATAATTGAAGAGATGCAGAGCAAGAGTAATAGGTTGAATAATTCTGTAATTCCAGCGTATCTAAAAATTCGAGAGAAAAGCCTGATCATATTTTTTCCGGATAGGTCGGTAGAGATGGCACTCCCAAAGCTTTATATATATTAATGGCTTTTATCGTAGATGGATAAGGAAGAAATATATAGGCTATTTGAAATTTATGGAAATCCTGGGAGTGATGAGACTGAAAGAAAGGAATCTGCAATTAAAGAGATACAACCTATAGCAAAGAAAATACTTACAAAAACAGAGTATAAAGTATTATCCTTTAGGCTTGGTCTTGATAACCGCTCTATTCTTTCAAATAGCGATATTGCTAGGCTCGAGGATTGTACTTATTCTCATATACGTGTAGTTGAAGAAAAGGCTTTCAATAAATTAAAAGGTTACAAATGTATGGAAAATTTATGGAAAGAAAAAGGAAAAGATCTGGAATCCTGTCTAAGTGAATATGCCCCTCGCCGTGACCTCTCGGAAATTGGGAAAGATGCATATGTTTTTTTACAATTGGGGCTTAAAAAATTAGGGGAAAAATATGGGCAAGAAGGTGTAGCAGACGATGTTTTAGAGTTATTAAAGCAAGCATATACACTGGATGATTTGTATAAAGGAAATCTTGTAAAAAGGCAGGTTCCTATAGGAGACACCAATCTTCTTTCTACTCACGCAGTGAATGTACTTCATGCGGCAGGTGTAGAGCGTGTAATAGACATTGCAGATTTTTCAGAAGAACAAATTTTAAAACTTCGCGGTTCCGGAAAACAGGTTCTGAAGAATGTCAAAAGCCTTCTGTCTGAGATAGGGCTTAAATTAAAAGATTAGCATACTGTGGACAGATTTTTTACCATCCTTACCAGTGGAACTCATATGGGGAGGAAGATTTAGAACATCTAAGATGCATCCGGGCAGGGGAAAAGTAAAATGTTATCTGGATGGGTTGAAATACGATAACCGATATTTTTTTGAGTTTCTATGAGGTTTTCATTGAGGTTTTCATCTCTTAGATATTTTCTCATTCTTTTAATCTCATTTCTCACTTGGGCGGGATCTGTCTTAATGGTCCATCCTACTGCTTTTTTAATTACATCATAATCCATCCATCCTTGATCTGGTGGGTGCAAGTTTTTTTCTTTATCTTCCTTGATGTTAAGTGCAAAGCCTATCATAATTTTTAACTGGATTCCGGTCACTTGAATTTTATGGTTTTCTCCGGTGTTATCATCTTTGATTATAAGCACTCCGTTACCACCCTTACTTTTTGACAATATGCTAACCCAGTAATTTGTTTTATAGAATTCAGATCTAATAGGTTCCTGTATGGATCGCTCAACTTCTTTTTTGATTTGTTTATGATCTTCTTGAGATTCTAGCCGAAATGTCTCTAAATCGTTTTGAATCTTATTCACCAGATGGTACAATTCATCACTTTTTGTTCCTTTTTGGAAAAATTCCTCTGGCAGTATATCTACCAAGTTGCTCTCCAATTTGGCAAAATACCATGGGAACATCTTCTCAAATTCCTTCCGTAGTATTTTAATGATAATATTTTCTAATGATTTTTCCGTAAGATAGTTATTTATGATCGAGATTCCATCTGTTAAGTGCAGAATTTCTTGCTCATTTTTTTTCCTCTCTTCAGGATCTTTGTAAGAATTCGACTTGTAATAATAATTTAACTT
>JAUPKV010000224.1 GCA_030837265.1 Methanobacteriota archaeon | reverse complement strand
TAGATACGCCGATAGGAAAAATGCCTGTCCGAATAGGATTTAAGCTTTTTGAAGACGGTAACATAGAATCAATAGAACCGGCAGAACCGGTTACTGTTAAAACTCCCATTGGAACGATAAACGTATTTGATAAAAATGCGTTGGGGATAGATGCAGGTAAAAATTCTTTACAATTTAACCGCAAGGGTAGATTGATTTCCGTTTCTACTTCAGACACCATAATAATCCGAAAAAATGATAGTGAAAGCGAGATTATTTCCCCAAAACTTAAACCTGGTCTCATGGATGAGGAATTTGAAGAAGTTCCGCTTAAATTGCTCTTTGAGGATGATACTGTAATTATCCACGATGGCGTAAAAAAAGCCTCTTATAAAATAGCTGAATATACATTCAGAATTCTACGAGGCTTATATAAAAAAGTAAAAAACTGTAATAATTGTTCCGTTTGCTACGATCTATGCAGCTTGAATTGAAAGTTTAGCTGTTAACTTTTGGAGCCTTTAGCTATAGAATGCCACTACTTTGCTCTTTTCTAATTTAACCGGGAATAAATCTTCTGTGTTTAGATTCAAGAAGTCAACTAATTGAGCAGGCAATTCTGCGGTTAATGTCTTATTATATCTGACAAGCTTGAAAGTAATGAGTTTTCTTGGTCCTTTATTGACAACACAATTTATGCGAGCAGAGTAAGTGTTCTCTTGATTTTCGGAACTGGAATCATGAAAATGAAAAGATATATTTTCAGGATGAATTCCCCAGGACACTTTATCTCCGGCTTTGAAATTCTGAGATTTTGTTTTTATTCTCAAGTCTCCACTTTTTAACACTGCACTTCCGGACTCTTCATTGTATTCTTCAACATATGCGTCATCGAAAATATTGATGATGCCAATTAATTTTGCTACATGCAGGTTTTTTGGAGAATGAAATATTTCATCCGGAGTTCCGAACTGCAAGGCTTTTCCTTCGTGCAAAACCAGAATCTTATCGGCGAGAAGAAATGCCTCTTCAAGGTTGTGAGTGATGAACAATAAAGGTATCCCAATCTTTTTTTGTAAATTCTTTATTTTTTCTGTAAGTTCAGTTCTGATCTCCATATCAAGTGCGGAAAATGGTTCATCCAGAAGTAGAAGCTCCGGTTTGGGAGCCAGAGCTCTTGCCAGGGCAACTCTCTGCTTCTGTCCACCGGACAACTGGGATGGATACCTGTTTTCGAATTCCTCGATATGAAGAAGTTTCATCACTTCTATAATTCTTTCTTCCCTGGATATTTTTTCCCAACTTTTAAGGCCGCATTCTATGTTTTTTTTAACGTTCATGTGGGGGAAGAGAGTATAGTTCTGAAATACATAACCAAGGTTTCGCTTCTGTATAGGCAGATTAATTTTCTGGTTTTTGTCGTAGTAAATTCTACTTCTAACAGTTATTTTTCCATCATCGGGTTCCGTAATCCCTGAGATACACTTGAATAATGTGGTCTTTCCCGAACCGGAAGGTCCGAAAAGTACCACAAGTTCGTTTTCCATTTCAAAGCTGACATCTAAAACAAAAGCTTTCTTGATGTCCGATTTTTTATTGGTTCCAGCTTCTTTATACCATTTTTTAAGGTCAACTTTGATGCCCAAGCTCATACCTCTAGTTTTCCTACGAATTTGCCGGTCAGAGAAATAGCCAGCAAGGACACAATGATCAGAATTAAGACAAGAATCTGAGCAAGCTCATTATTGCCTGCCTCAAAGGCACTATATATTGAAAGCGCCATTGTATTCGTTTTTCCCGGAATATTCCCTGCAAGCATAAGTGTCGCTCCGAATTCTCCGACAGCCCGTGCAAAACTGAGCACCAGACCTGCCAGTATACCCCTTTTTGCAAGAGGTAATGTTATCAAAAGAGCAGTTTCAATCTCAGTTCTCCCAAGGATGTAAGCTGCATACTCCAGTTCCTTATCTACGGCTTCTATAGCCGCTTTTGCAATCCTTACCATCAGGGGCAAGGAAACTGTATAAGCTGCAATGACTGCTGCCTGCCATGTAAACAGGATTCCGGTTCCAAGAAAACTAAAAATCAGGTGGCCAAGAAATCCGTTTCTACCTACCAGCATGACCAGCAGATAACCAATTACAGTAGGCGGAAGGACTAGAGGGAGTGTTATAATCAGCTCTGCAAATTCTTTTCCTCGGAAATCACGTCTGGCAAATATATAAGCGAGTAATATCCCACTACAAAATACCAGGAGAGATGATATGGTTGCTATCCAGAGCGTAATGTATAAAGGAAACCATACTTGGTTTAACGTTGGGATCATATCTGATACTATAATTTGTATTAAGGGATTAATCAGTATTTTCCAGTATTAATTTACAGGAATACTAGCAGGCAGATTTAGAACCATTCTTTTACTTATAAATTAAAAAATTTAAAATGATAAAATAATATTAGAAAACTGTTTGTATTGTGATGTTTGCATTTTTAGAATTGGATTTTAAAATAATCCGCAGAAGTTCCAGGATGTAGTTTTTTCGATTTTAACTTATTCCGGCAGTACCAATAACTGCTTTAACTGCTTGTGCTTCTGCGGAAAAGATTTACCACTCTGATTGCAACTGTCTACATAAGATGTTGAAAAAGTGGTTAGTCTACTGCCACCATCACACTTGAAGCTTTTATCACTGCGTAGACTTCACTTCCTTCTTTCAACTTCAGACTTTCAGCTGATGTTTTTGTGATAACGGAAGTGATTTGTGCTCCACCCGGCAATTCTATTAAAACTTCAGTATTAACCGCTCCGTGGACTATACTTTTTACCTTACCTTTTAAAACATTGCGTGCACTTAATTTCACTATTTATTCCTCCATAAAATATTGTAGATATTAGTCAATGTTTTTCATTTTTATATTTATTGCATTGATATTTAGTTCTTTTTATTGACGATAGAACAATAGCTGCAGGCTCAAAAGCCTAAAAGGTAAGAATTTTCACATTTTGAGTCCAACGGATTTAAAAGAATAAGATGGACCCACCAACTTTAATAAAAAATATTGAATTTGGAAGCCCTATGAAAAGTTCTAAACTTAGATATGCTTCCGTTTTCAACTTATTAAATATTATTAATTATCGAGATTGGCCAAAACCATACTCTTTCATTATTTCCTGTCCTTCTGTTCCGGTTACGAAGTCAAGGAATTTCTGAGCTGTTTCCTTGTGGGTTGAAGCAGAAACTACAGCTATCGGATAGCTAACCGGAGTACTTACGGACACATTTGCGACTACTTTTATAGTTCCTGGTTTTGCACTCTTCGCATCGGTTTGGTATACGAAACCTGCATCCACATTATTTCCTTCAACATATGTAAGTACTGCTTTGACATCTTCACCCGGTACCATCTTATTTTCAAGCTGGCTCCACAAACCTGCTTCAGTCAATGCGGTTTTCGTATAATTTCCTACTGGGACCGTATCCGGATTCCCGATGCCTATCAACTTAACATTGGGATTTGTCAGATCAGTTATATTAGTTATATTCAGGGTACTGTTCGCAGGGATTATAAGCACAAGTGAATTGCTGGTAAAGTCTTTTCTTGAACTGTTATCTATAAGTGATTTATTATTCAGCAGGTTCATTTGCTTCTCATCAGCTGAAGCAAAAACATCGACAGGAGCTCCACCTTCGATTTGCATACGCAAATTACCTGAACTTCCAAAGTTTAAGCTTATTTTAGTCCCCGGATTTTCTTTTTCAAACTGAGCAGCTATATCCGTAAAAGCATTAGTAAGGCTAGCCGCTGCAGAAACAGTTATGGTTTCAGAAGTTGTACCTGGAGTTACTGTTGTAACCGGAGTAACCGGTGTGACAGGTGTGACAGGTGTGACAGGTGTAACCGTAGCATTCGGAGCTGCACTTTGATTACCAGTGCATCCTATTGAAAGGAATACACCCAATAATACAAATAAGATTATCAGTTCTTTTCTCAATATCTCACCCCTAGTCATTAATTAATTGTCTTTCTTGTATAATGTCATTGATTGGACCGAGTCTGAAATGACAATAACCATGAAAAACTGGTTGAGAGGCTTCATTCTATAGATTATCTCACTCCTCTGGCCTATGTTTAAATTGTTATTATTTAGACCAGACGGAACACAGTTTCCTACTTCCTTTATATTATATAAATAATTTTCCATATTATTTCTACATTTTTGAATTTATGTTATTCGGAGATATGTTTAGTTATACATAACGTTATATATGTTTAATCCTCTGAAAACATCCATTAAGCGCAGCTACTTTCTTGCCTCAATGAAGGTGAAGAAGCATGGAAAACGGAACGTAAAAAATCAGGAAAAACATGAAATATTACTTTCAAAAATTCTGCTCTGAATCCGAGGAAACACTATATTATAACTGAGGTGGAATGCAGACTATATGAAAGTTGGAACCTGGAATTGCAACATGGCGTTTAGAAAGAAATACAAAAATATTCTTCTATATAATCCTGATCTTCTAATTGTCCCGGAATGTGAGAATCCAGCCAACTTTAAAGAACATTTTTATTCGGATTTCATATGGATTGGAGATAATAAAAATAAAGGGTTAGCAGTCTTTAGCTTTAATAATCTCAAAATATCATTACGTGAGTCCCATAACAAAGAATTCAAATACATACTACCGCTTGAGATAACAAAAAACGATGAAAAGATCATGAATCTTATTGCAGTGTGGGCACAAGATAATGGCGATCCAAAAAGAAGATATATTGGGAATGTGTGGTGCGCATTAAATTACTATAAGGATTTATTTAAGGAACCGGTGATCATAGCAGGAGATTTGAATTGGAATGTCATCTGGGATAGAGAAAAATCTTCACTGCACGGCACACTAAATGATGTAATTAACCTTTTAAAAAAGTATGGTATTTATAGCACATATCACAGCATTCCTGATGCGATATTCGGAACAAATGTGGTTTTTGGGAATGAAAAGGATCCGACTCTATTTTTATTAAAAAACAAAGATAAGCCATATCATATTGATTATATATTTTCTTCAAAGAATTTCATTGAAAATGCAGAATCATGTTATATTGGGAAATACAAAGATTGGATTGCCCTTAGTGACCATATGCCTGTTTTTGCTGAGTATGAAGATACTAAAATCGATTGATAATCGGTGTAGGTTTCCGGGAAGATAAGAATTTTTCCAGTACGATGAACCAATAAATATCTATTCCCGTAGATTGAGGCTGTATTATTTTTTTTTCTCTTTTTGATATAGTTTATAATATTCAACTATGAAGTTAATCATAACAGCTAAAATTGGCAATAAGAAAATTATAAAAACTACTTCAAAAGTAGTGCCAAAACCAGGATTTGTAACCGTACTTGAATTCGCTAAAGAAGTTGAATTTGCTAAAGTGCTTGTGCTGGAATTTAACATATCAGTTGAATTATTCAAAGTAACTGTCGAATTCAAATCTAACGGCATACTTTAGTATAAATGTTATAACTATAAAAAATCAACGAGTTAACCGGCAAAGACATTACAGAATCGTTTTTTCATGCGGAATTTTTATCTCTTACAACCTGGACAGATCTGATTTTATTCACTCGAAAAAAGAAAGCTAAAAAGCTTGGTTAAAGCTCTTCAGCACTTACTTATTAAAGCATACTTTCAAACTCAACCCTTTATCCTTCTCAGAAACAGCATGGCTACGCAAAACACTGGCACTGACAGCCAGAACCCAAATCCGGAAGTTGGTGCTTTTGTTGTGGAATTTTCTGCTACAGGCGGCTCTCCCGAATATCCACTTGACGCCTGAGCAGGCACTGCTTCAGCGGCCTGGAATTGAGTTTGCCCCTGTTGGGTCGGTGGCTCCTGAGTTTGTTGAATTTGAGCAGGACCTGCTTCTGGATGTTGCGGCTCTTGAGTTTGTTTCTCTTTTGCTTCCTCAGCCTGTGGAATCTCTACGAAGAATGAAGTGTACGGAGTTACAAAACCAGATTCAAGTGACATATTTGTAACTTCGAAGATCAGTTCGTCCGTTTCGCCTTCGACTTTCATCCTGTCAAGCCTGTTCATAATCGTATTGTAAGCCCATAGCCTTGCTACAAAACTATTGCTGTCAGAAGCTTGTAAGGAAAACTCGTGTTCAAAAGTATGTTTGCCGCTCCTGGTGTTTCCGTCCACCCTTGCTGAGATACTGGCTGCATTCGGATCATATTTGCCGAGAGTAAGAATTTCCGATCCAACAAAGAGGTTATCTCTTCCGGTAAGGACGGTCTGTGAAACGTTTCCGCCATAGGAAAATTTAAGGTTGGATACAAGTGGGGTGGAAATGGTCTCATAGAAATTGCTTATGCCTGCTGCCGCTTCCGAAGTCGGTTCAAAGTACACGGCAGTACCCCTGTTTTCAAGGCTCAGTGCCTGCAGAAAATCAAAATCATAATCATATTCGTCGCCAAATGCAATTGAGAACACCGACGCATTGACCTTGTTAGCTTGCAGCACGTTCTCCCTGATAATTGCTGTTGACCTCACTCCTTCGGTGGGCTTGCCGTCAGTAAGGAAGACTATGATAGGCACGTTATCGCTCCCTTTGTAAAACATGTCAAGAGATGTCGTAAGAGCAGCATTTATATTGGTGCTACCGTCTGCGGTGACATTAGTTACAGCCTCAACAGCTTTTTTCTTATTCACTTCATCTGCAACTAAAATTTCCTTACTAAAAGGCTTGAGATCAGTATCAAAGAAAATAACATTGAACCTGTCCCCTTCAGACAGATCCTTGATGATCCCGGAAAAGGCTGTCTTAACCTGTTCAAGCTTCAAGCCGTCCATTGAACCGGATTTGTCTATGACGAATATGATATCCTTGTTCAAGGGAGAGGTGCCAATCTCCTCAGCCGTAGGAGAGAATATATGCATGAAGTAACCCTGGCCCCTGTTTTTAAAGAAAAGCATGTTCCCATAAAGGGCAGAGTTTTCAGTTTTAAAAACTACTCTCGTATCCTGTGCCGGCAGGGAATTGGCAGTGTATCTTACCTGTGCGTTATTAGTAGAGGGATAAGTTACATCTGCCTTGAAGCCGGGGGTATCCACACTTATCACTTTCGTGGACGATTTGATATCAACGGAAACGCTGAGATTATTTACATCATGGCTGCTGTGCAGGTACTGGATGTACTCGTATTCTCCAAGCTTTCTTGTCAGGGCCTGTTCATAGGTAAGCCGAACTATAATGCTCTGGTTTGGTTTGAAATTCAGGGAATATGAGAATAGTTCCGAGTCCCGGGTTTCCAGAAGACCTGCTGTCTTACCACTGGATGTGGCTTCTTCGAATTTTTGCTGTGCTTCCGCTTTCTTCAAGACATCAGCTTTGTATTCCTTTCCGTCAATGATAATGGAAAAGCCTGAGAAAAATGCATTTTTCGGTATCAGGAACTCAAAATTATCCGTAACTGATGCGTTATTCCTGTTGTCAAGCTTTTCTTCTACAGTGCTAATAGAATAACCATCATTGATCTGTGTGCTGACTTTAAGGTAATCCACATCGGCTGCAAGGTTGTTTTCAGGAATGACAGAATCAACAGGCTGTTTTTTAACATCTGATTGCACATCAATCGCACTTGTAATTCCAACGTTTGTCGCCAGAAGTAATATAAATAGCACAAACAGCGCAGATAATGCTGCTTTGCTCAAGGTCATTTATATCCACTCTCCATTTCTGTCATACTCCTTCATTTCCGTATAACCTTAATTTCTGTAGAACTTTAATTTCTGTAGAACTTTAATTTTGGTGTTCAACTGATGTAACCTTTAAAAAGCTTCTACTCGTTTTTGTTGTAAAGAAAGCGCTTGATTGTGTAAATTCCTATTACCAGCACCATCAAACTAAAAAGTGCCTGTACAAGCGACTGGTATTTAGGATTGATAAGAGCAGCTATTGCTCCCTGCATATTAAAGAAAAAAGAAAACATAGCAAGGAGAACAAGAATTACAAGAATAATCAGCACAGCTGTATTTACAAATTTTTTAATAGGAGCATTATTATTTTGCGGGTAATCCTCCGTTACAGAAGTTAGAGAGTCCATAGAATGATGACCCTCCTCTTTCTCCTCAACGAAAGCATTCTCTTCTCTCTTAACCATTAAATTCCCCCATTGCCACCTTTTTTATTTTTCAATCCTCTTATCTTTACTATGCCTGCCGTCAGCAAGATAACTGCAAACATTATTGAGCCCTCGAAACCCGGACTTCCCGTTTTTTGTGTAGGGGCTTCAATAGGTGTACCTTTCTGTACTAGCGTGTAATTTTTGGCAACATTTTTCTCGATCTGACTCAGCTTTACAGGTTGAATTACTTCAGAAGTTACTAGCTCCCGGCCATTTTCTTCTACAGTAACCGAAAATGTATATTCGGCATTTCTTTGTAGTACAAAACGCACATGCCCTCTAATCCGGCTTGAGCCTTTAACAATCCCCAATTCGTCACTTTCGGTATATGCGGTATAGGAATCATTCTTTGCAGTGACCACCATAGTCAGAGCTTTGGAATCCCCTCCCTGGTTATAAATCGCTGGAGAGATATCCACCACAGCCTTTGAGTCCTTATCAGTGAACTGGGTGATTATAAGGTTTATATCGGTTAGCAAAATATCAGCTGGTTGGCTTGTATAAGTGTTTGCCTTTATCACAATAGTTATCATATCCTGACTAATAGGCTGGTTGTCTTCGAAAAGCTGAACCTCCACATCATAATTTCCGGGCTTTTCAACCTCAAGAGATAAACTGTTATGAGCCTGTGAGTGGGCTTTGATATAACCCATGTCCATATTTTTTTCTGCCGCAATTAGCTGGGTTTCCTGATCAATGACCTTGACTTTAACAGAAAGCATCGAGCTGTCTGTGTCCTGGTCGTTCCGGAGATAGGGAGTAACCGTCAGAAGGGTGCCTTCTCCTTTCGGAGTAGACATTACATCCACATTCTGGATTACAACCCCGTTAGAGTTCTGAAAAATGCTTTCGGGGCCTTCAAAGCAGCCGGAAGTAAGAATTGAGCCAAGGAAAATACTGATTATAAATCCAGCAAAAAGGAAAAGAGAGGGTTTTTTAGATTTTATCGAGATCCCGAATCCCATAGAAACCAGACCTGATTATAGTTTTACTTTGAGTACGAGAGTTTGGGAATCAAACAAATTATCACCTTTCATTAACTTCACATACACGTTAGTTTCTCCGTTTGGAGCATCTTTCCGAATGGGAAGCTGCACACCCTTTGTATATGAAGTCCCGGCTTTTGCCATACCCTCTGAAATATTTACACTTTTACTGTCCCCGATTAACTTGTTTTCGATGTCGACAAGCACATACATGGAATCTCCCATTATGGTTGATTGCCCATGATTTTTGACAGAGAATTTCACTGTTACGTTCTTACCTTTCTCGGTTTCCCAGGTGGAAACAGGAGGAGCCGCAAGTAACTTGTCCATACTCTCGGCAAAGCCTACGAACTGAAGTTTGGCATCAGGTAGAACAATAGTCCGGACAGGCACAACCTTTGTCTTGAGAATAGGTTTTCCTTCTTCATTAACACCCGAAGAATATGATAAAACCAGATTCGTTGAATTCTCAACCTCATTAAACGAAGAAGCCATAACCCTGAAACTTATAGCAGCCTTTTTACCGGCAGGAATATTAATCTGCGAACTTGTCCCTACAATCTTGAACGGATCAAAAGAACTTACTGACACCGAATCAATAGCCTGGTCCTTGTTATAATTGGACACCAGTGCGGAAACGTCTTGCTCATTAAATTCCTTGATTATAATGGATTCTATGGTTACATTCAGATTATCCGGACTTACCGGAGACTTAGTTGTTGACTCGCAGCCGGATATAAAGATAACAAAAATGGATAATAGCACAGCCAGGAACTTCTTCATATTATGACCTCCTCAAATATGGGTACTGTCCCGCACACTGCATAAGACATGAAGATCTATTCTGAAGGGCCCGGAAATAAATGGCTGCAAAACGTTGAAAAACCTATTTTCCGTTATCAATTCCTAAGAATATAATGAACCATAGTACATGGTAGGTGAACCCTTAATCAGGACTTAGAATATGGGCGGGACATTCTCAATAAATGAGAGTTTTGGTTCTCATTTTTTTAATAGTATAGACATTTGTAAATATAAAACTTGCTAGTGTTGTCAACGAATCCGGCAATAAATTGGTTTTAGATTCCTTTCTGTTATCGAAGCTTCATGCTTTATTTTAGAACCATTGAACGGGCATTATTAATATAAACACACGTATATATATAGGGGAAAAATTAGGAATTAAGAATCAAAATGAAATAAAAGGGAACTATGGGGAAATAAGCTATGGATGATAGTATTTTTAATAACATAATGGTTGCAACCGACGGTTCGGAGATAGCTAGAAAGGCTGTTGATTCGGCAATTAACATTGCAAAGCTAAATAAAGCAAAGCTTTATGCTGTACATGTGATTGCTCAGGGAGAGACTAAGGTAACTCTACATGATCCCAGAGATATCAAATGGAAAAAGGCAATGAAAGATCATCTTGAGACACAGGGAAGAGAAGCTACGGCTTATGTCGAAACAGCAGGAAAAATTGAAGATGTTGCAGTCGAATCCGTAATACTGGAAGGAAATCCGGCCGAGCAGATTGTCGATTTTGCAGAAAGAAACGACATTGATCTTATCGTTATGGGTACACTTGGAAAAAGCGGAATCCAAAGGTTCCTGCTCGGAAGTGTGGCCGAAAATGTGATCAGGCATTCTAAGAAACCGGTACTTGTAATCAGAGGAGAAACTGCCAGAAAGAATAAATAATAAGTGATTTTCCAGTAAAAGAGCTTATTCATCGCAATTTGAGTTTTGCATCAGAATTATTTTGGCTCATGGGGAGGGGGTATTTTGGAAGGAAGTACGAAGATTAAAGACAAAACGTACAGACAAATTTTGATCGCTACAGATGGTTCAAAAGCTGCTGAGGATGCAGCTTATCTTGGGATAAAATTTGCACGCCAGTATGGGGCTAAGGTCTACTCCGTGTATGTCATCAATGTAACTGCTTATGACTCAATTATTATGGATGAATCATGGACAATAGATGAATGTGAAGAATGTGAGAAAAAAGGTCATAAAGCAACTGCTTCTGTTGGAGATAAAGCAAAATTTGCCGGTCTCGAAGCTGAATCCGTAATTCTGAAAGGAGATCCGGCAGAAAAAATTTTGGATTTTGCGGATGAACGTGGCATTGACATGATTATCGTAGGCTCACTTGGAAAAAGTGGAATTGAGCATTTTGCTCTCGGCAGCGTATCTGAAAAAATCGTAAGACATGCAAAAGTTCCTGTCCTGATAGTCAGATAAGCGAGGAGAAAATATGTTGAACGAAAGGATGGAAGAAGCACTGAACGAACAGCTTAACAAAGAAATGTATTCCTCCTATCTATACCTTGCAATGTCGGCATATAGCTCATCTGTCGGATTGCCGGGATTTGCCCACTGGTTTAGAGTCCAGGTCGAAGAAGAAAACATCCATGCAATGAAAATTTTCAATTATATAAATGATCAGGGAGGAAGGGTGAAGCTAAAGGAAATTAAAGAGCCGCCCCTGGAATTCGGGACAGCTATGGATATGTTCCAGCAGACCCTGAAACATGAACAGTTCATTACCCGCTCAATTCATGAATTGGTAAGTCTCGCCAATGCCGAAAAAGATGAGTATACAGCTTCTTTCCTTCAATGGTACGTTAAAGAGCAGGAAGAAGAGGAAGAAAACGATAATGAAATTATTGGCAAACTGGAAGGAAAAGAACTAAATGAATATGTGGTTTTCTCAGTTGATGCGGAACTGGCAAAGAGATAGGTAAAGAGATAGGCAAATAAATGAAGTTTTTTTAACTTTTATGCATAATCCGTAAGTCAACATTCGATATATAATTAGAATGTCAACTTTTAATATATTGAATTTAAAATACACAGTTGAATGTTAAGCAACCCGGAACTCGATATAGTGAAAAAAGGCTTTGAATGGCTCTCTACCCAACAAATTAATGAGATAAAAGAGCTTTCAAGCACCGTATCGGCTCATGCCCTCTGGAGACTCCCCAATCCTTATACAACTCAACTGATTCGTAAAAGGAAAGAGGACGGCTCATGGGACTCTTCAATAAGGGACACTGCCAGGGCATGTTCAGCCCTTTCCACTGAGGGAATAATATTTACGGCAGCGGAAAGATGGCTGCTTTCAAGAGAAAACAATTACTCCTGGAACGAGGATGTTTATGATACAACCTATGCCCTCGTAGCACTTGCAGATATGGAAGTTCAGGAGATAGACGGATGCAAATGGTTATACGAACATTATTGTCCCGAATGGGAACACGTTGGCACTACATCTCTTATTATTACAGCTCTTAAAAAGCAGGGAATTGTTATAAGGAACGATGATTTCGAGAAATTTATACGAGGAAAAGCTGAGTGGATTCTTTCAAAAAAAAGGCAGGACGGGGGCTGGGAACATATATCCACAAGCAATCTGGCGATTCAGGCCCTGATTCTTACAGGCTTTAAAAAGGAAGTCGAAGATTCGGTTCACTGGCTACTTGGAAATGTCCATAAAAACGGTGCATGGGGAAATAAAGCAGACGATGTTAACGCCACTGCACTTTCTCTGAGTACACTGGGTCTTTACGAAGCTGAAATTTACGGGACCGAAAGAGGAAAAAGAGATCGATGAATACACTATAAAAATAAGTAAATCATGAAACATAAATATTTCCGGTTATCTATTCTTTTTCCACTCTACCTTTACCTCCGTTTTTCGAATTTAAGCAAACACATATATATTAGACAATATTATTTTATCTTAAATAATATTCAGCTACGTGGATAAAACTACTTTTCGAAGTCCATTAGGAGGAAACCTGATCATGTAGATCAAATGGACTCTAAATCCGTTCAGCCGGGTTAGATTCCCGGGGTTTCCGTTATGTTCCTGAACCCCGGAACAACAATTCAGGATTTTTAATCTCAGGGGGAGACACTATGGAGAATAAATCACTGGAAACTTTATTATCTTTTACTGGGCTCTAGATGTCCAGAACAGTTGTAAGAAATCCGACGAAAATAAAACTTATTAGACAACTTGTAGCTTGATTACAATTTAATTGCATTAAAATTTCGATTATCAACATATAATTGGATAATATACAATATTTTGAATAATTTATTTAATATATGTACGATTCTTAGTTAAGAGTAGGTAAGAGGTAAGTAGAGGAACTACACCGGAAATTCTTGAAAAAGTGTATCTTCGAAAATCAGATTCGGGGGAGTTTGATTGAAGGTAACGGTAATGTGGTCGCGTCTCTTCTAACTCTATTTAACCTCATTTCATTCTTATCAAACTTATTAAAAGCAGAAAAGAAAAGTAAAGAAAAAGTAGAAAAGAAAGGTAAAGACAACATACTTGGGGGAGAGTTTGTTGGGGGATTATTGTTGGGAGATGTTGTTGGGGGATTATTGTTGGGAGATGTTGTTGGGAGATGTTGTTGGGGGATGTTGTTGGGGGAATATCTTTACCTCGACATATAATACTTAAAAGAAAGATAAATACTTTTTTATTAAATTCTTTGTATAATTAATATAATTATATTTATATGTATCTAGAATTTTCCAGCTTTACTGAACCTTTTAAAACAGTATTTATATTCCCTTCTCGGTAGCATCCACTCGGTAGCATCCATATTGGAAGTAAAAAAGAAGTTATGAAAAACTCAAAATTAATTTTTCAAGCTGGATTCTTTCATTCGCGGTATTTTTAAGAAGAGAATCGGCTTCGGCAATTTTTACAATAAGGTGGGCAACCGACTCATCGGTTTCTCCGGAATCTACCAGAGCTTCGGAAAGCTCTTCAAGAATTTCAACTCCAAAAAGCCCTTTCTCAACTATCATCTCATCGATAAGTTTCCGTCCTCTGGAAAAGTCCCCTTCTAAAGCTGCATACAGTAGTTCGTTAACGGCCTCATCTCTGAATTTCATAGTGGCTTCGTATACAACCTCATCCGTAATTTCGACGCCCTGCGCTGTTAGGGAAACAAGCTGGAGAGTATGGACAGCTTTTGCCACATTACCTTTTGCAAAATAAATGATCGCATCAAAAGCATTCTCTGATAACTGCAGTTTTTCGGCACAGGCAATTTTTTTTAGCTGGTTTTTCATTAGTGAATCCGGGATGTATGTAAAAAAGATTTGAAGTCCTCTTGAGCGGAGTGGAGAAATTAATTTAGAAGGTTTTGTAGTTGAGAGTATAAACCTGCATGTTGCACTGTATTTCTCCATAATCCGTCTGAGGGCATTTTGTGCGTCCGAACTCAGGGATTCGGCGTTGTCGATGTAAATCAGCTTATAATCAGCATCAATCGAAGCCATCCCAGCATACTCGTTGATTATTTCCTTGAATATGTCAATAACACTTTTGTATATTTTCTTAGGATCATCCGTACCCAGAAAACGCACAAAACGTTTATCTCGGACAAGATAGCGTTTTCCCTGGTCAAAAAAATCCGAAGCATTGAAGTATACAAAATTATTTTTCCAGGTATTCCCGAAAAGTTTTCGAGCAAGGGCAAGAGAAGCCGTGGTCTTTCCGGAATTCTCAGGCCCGTACAAGACAAGATGGGGCAGGTTCCGTGACTCCATAAGTTCGGAAAGAGTAGCAACTGCATGTTCGTTTCCGAGGATTTCTTCCAGGGTATTCGGCCTGTACTTCGAAGTCCAGAGGTCCTGCATCATTTCATCTCTACTTTGATTTTCCGGGAACTGCTTTTGCTAAACCTTTATTTCCTTTAGTAATTTCTGCTTGTGCTTCAACTTCTCCTTTTGCTTCAAGGAGTTCTTTAATAATTACCCCGTAAACAGGCCTTGCAACAATCACACCTATTACTACACCAATGATGCTGGTAATTGCAAAACCTTTCAGAGTTCCGAAGCCCATTACAACCAGAGGAGACATTGCGATAACAACCGTGGAGGCCGCCCCTATAATGATTACGAAAGCTTTCCCTATTCTTGAAGAGAAGACTTTCTTTGTAGAGGGCAGTTTGCCTTCGTAAAGCACCTCATCGGTTATAATGATAAGGTGGTCAATTCCTGTACCAATGGAAGCTATGATACCTGCAATTGCCGCCAGGTCAAGCTGCCATTTAATTAGGGCTGCAACTCCAAGGATCATAACGACTTCGCTGATGGATGTCCCGACCATCGGCACCAGGATTTCAGGTCTTCTGTACCTGAAATAAACCACTGCGGCCACTGCAATAAGGGAAATAAAGCCTGCAATCACTGCTTCGGTCTTAAACTGAGCTCCTAGGCCTGCGTCCACATGCCCTGAACCCACAAGTACTACATTGACAGGAAGAGCTCCTGATCTAAGGTGAACCTGAAGGGCTTTTGCCTGGGTTTTGGCAGCTTCATCCGAGCCTGTGGAGGCTTCCCAGGAATATATAGGAGCTTCTCGCAATTTGGCGGCTGCATCATAGCTCAGGGGGGCGCCGTATATCTTGACCTGGTCCAGGTACATATTCAGGTAATGGCTTTCCGGATCATCAACTGCTCCGGTATCGAGCGCTACTTTCTGGAGTGCCCTTGCGCCTGCGTCGTTCAGTGTGAAAGGAGTATGCCACTGATTATCATGGTAACTCGGAATTCCGACGTCCACGATAGAATCACCGTAAAGCACATGCTCAGTATCATTTCCGGTTGTCTGGATCCTGATCTCGAACTTTCCGGGCTTTTCGGCAATTTCCTTGGCCGTTGCCAGGTCAATGCCTGCAAAGTCAATCAGGATATAACTTTCCCCGACAGTCCTGACAGGTACATCCTTCAGTCCAAAGGTATTGAGCTTATCATTAAGGATATCTCGTGTAAGGTCTCTAGTCTCAGTGCTGACTCCCTCTTTGTAAGTTGAAGTTCCGTCCTTGTTTTTGACAATAGAACCTCCGACTTTTTCCATAAGAGCCTGAAGATCCGCTTCGGATACTCCCTTCCTGATTTCGTAGACAACTCCATCATTTGTACTCGTGGGGATTACTTCGGCATCAAGGGATTTCGAGAGGTAAGTCTTGATTAGAGTCTCTTTGGAGGTAGAGGAAATAGTTACCTGAGTTAGGCCTCCGTTTAATTTATCCACACTCGCTGTGCCCAATCCCAGGATGTCAATCTGGGATGCGTTAACCGAAGTAGACGTTGTAAACGAAATAGATTTATTTTCAGAACCACCGACTGCGAGGTCACTATTTGTGACATTAATAGGGGCTCCTATCGCAGGCTCGACAATTGCAGTGACCAGTTTTCCCGGATCGGCATCTACCTGAGCAAGTGCACCTTCAAGTTTTATCTGAAGCCAGGACCCACCTTCGAGGTCAAGCCCGAAGTTTAGATGAGTAGTTACCCCTTGCCCGGGGGTATAGCCCGGATGGATTAAAATAATAGCACCAAGAATTGCCAGGACGTAAATAATAATTCTTGGATTTTTCAAGAGGCCCTTTATATCGCTCATCTGTTATACCTCCCTTTGAATTCGGGTTTCATTGCATACCAGCGTAAAATTCCCGTATTCAGAAGCCAGGTGTTCATAATGTCTGCAAACAGTCCTGCAATCAGCACTATAGAAATCTGTGAAAGCAGAGTTATCTGTGTGAATGAAGGAATAATCAAATAAAGGTAAGTCGAGACTACATACATGACCACCAGTGCTACAAGGGCTGTGCTGGTCATTGTAACTCCGGTCTCTATAGCCCTGGAAACTTTCTCTTCCATTGTGCCTCGACGTTTAAGTATTCTATTTGTGAGCAGAATGTCACTATCGACGGAATAACCGATAAGCATAAGCAGTGCTGCAAGTGTACCAAGGGAAAGCTCCACGCCTGCAACTTTCATAAAAGCAAGGGCAATTATAATGTCCGAAAAAGCAGACAATATCACTGCAAAGGATGGCGTAGGAGTCCGGAAGAGCAGAAATACCACTATGGCCATTCCTATGAAGGAAATGATAAGAGCCTGGATCGCCTGTACCTGCAGCTCCTTGCCGTAGATAGGTCCGATCTGTCTGATTTCCACGTTAGAGAATCGGCTCGTGACATCGCTTTCGAGCTGTTTTTGTTTCGCATCATCCATGACCCCGAAGTCCATAATAACCCTGCTTCCGGTTTGCAAGACATCTGTAAGGGGGTAAGAGGAATAGGCTTCTTTAAGCGCAGCAGGAGAGTCGGTTGTTTCTACTGAAATCTGTGTGCCGCCCTGGAACTCCATTCCCAGAGTTACTGGCGACCCGCTGTGTGCAAAAGAATACAGCAGTATAATTAAAGAGACTGCCAGTATTGCAAGAGGAAATGCCAGTAACTGGCGGTCATTGTGAGTTTTCACAAAGTTATCTAACAATTCGGTAAAACCTGTTGCCATATTTTAATACTCCGGATGCATGCATCTAATTTTATCAAACTTATCCGAATAACTCTCACATCCAGGTGTGTATTTCAGATGTATAGTCCAGAATCATCGAGATGTAAGTAGATTTGTTTGATGATGTGATTTATATCTTGGACATAATCGGATTCAAGTTTGGGAGATAATGTTCTGACATCTTAATGTTATAAATAGATTGATCCTTTAAATTGTGTTTTCACATAGATAATTCAAATATTCCTTGATAGGGAATCTTTCCCTATAAACCGTTATTTCATTACACTTAAAATTAACTCTTAAAAGTCACACAAGTTCTGAATTCATTTATATGTATCCATTACACTGTTAGTCAAAAATAACGACCTTTCCTTAAAAATATCATCCCAAATTTGTTATTTTCAATCTAATTTTTCATTACTGTAATAAGAGTAATGATATGCTATAAATATTAAAGAGGAAGTGGGATTTCATATCAATTCTTACTTTTCCTATATTGATTTTACTATTCCCAACTTGTCCACACATTTGTAGCATTCAGTTCCTTCCTTGACAACAGTAGCAAATTTTTATATACTATTAAGTTACAGCACTAAAACTACAATAACAAGATAGAGATAAAAGGATAAATTTTTAAATCAGAATTCTAATTTGTGAGCCAGAATGACTGAAAGACCTTCCCTTGATGAATATTTTCTTGAAATAGCCTTCGTAGTCGGCAAAAGGGCCACCTGCCTCCGAAACAATGTAGGTGCTGTGATCGTCCGGGATAAACGCATCCTCTCAACCGGATACAATGGCGCTCCCAGAGGTATGGAACACTGCCTTGATGTCGGATGTATTAGAGACCTGGAAAAAATTCCTTCCGGTACAAGACACGAAAAATGCAGGGCAGTCCATGCGGAACAGAATGCTATCATTCAGGCTGCAATCCATGGGGTAAGCATCGCAGGAGCAACAATTTATTGCACTCACCAGCCCTGTATTCTCTGCACGAAAATGATTATCAATTCAGATATAAAAAGGGTTGTTTATGCAACCCCATATCCCGATATGGATTCGCTCAAATTCTTCAGAGATGCGGGCATCAAAGTTGATTATATACTTCTCGACCTGAAAGATGGGACTTCAAGCGAAGATTAATTTGCAGAAATGATATATTTGCAGAAATGATATAATTATGAAATAGGATATAGGGGAGTGGAATAATGACTGAAGAATTGAAAGCAAGAGTTTTGAAAGCGGAAAATCTGATTGAATATCAAGAAGGAGCTGTTGTAAGCAAAGAAATTCTTCGTAAAAGTACGGGAAACATAACCATGTTTGCTTTCGACAAAGGGGAAGGGCTGAGTGAACATACTGCTCCCTTCGATGCCATAGTTCAGGTAATAGACGGAAAGGCAGAAATTACAATTTCCGGGGAAAAAAACATTTTGGAGAAGGGAAATATGATTATCATGCCTGCCAACGAGCCTCACTCACTTCTTGCCATTGAAAAATTCAAAATGATTCTAACCATGATCCGCTCTTAACCAAAATTCTTCAATTAATAAACTCTGAAGCTCGTGTTTTTTAATTCAATCATTCTTCCGCAGGCAGCGAAGTCCTTTTTTAATTACATCCTTTTCTTCAGGCCTGTATATTTCCCTAATAAATGTGTTGTCTTCACAGTAATAATCAAGTCCTCTAATGACAACTATGGGAGTTCCTCCCGCTCCCTCACCCATGAGTAGATTTGCGGCACCTGCAAGTTCATCTACAATTGCCTCTTCAGTGACCTCAAGTGTTTTTCCGAACAGGTCCGGTTCTCCAATCCAGGATTTAATAGGTTTTATTTTGTAAACTCCAATTGCAACACCTGTCTGACCTATTTTGAAAGCTCTTCCGTTTGTGTCCGTGATGATGACACTCAACTTTTTTCCACTTATTTTCTCAATAGCTTCCCCTATGCTTGAGGCACTGGAATCGGGATCTTTCGGAGGATAAAGTAAAAACCCATTTTCGACATTTGACTCGTCTACTCCGGCGTTTACACAGGTATGACCTGTAAGAGTAGTAACGAGCATAAAAGGCATGTCTAAAAGGACTTCCTTGCTCCGGGCCAGCACAGCCTGGACGAATCTTGCATCTTTCCCATTTCGTGCGGCAATATCAAACGCCGTTTTCCCTGCCGTAATATCTTCAAGTCTGAAAAACTCTCCTTCAGCTTTGGCAACAATGGTCGAGGAAATAATAACGATATCCCTATCCTTAAATTCAAAATTCTTACAGATAATCAGGGGCAGATCATCCCCTTTTTGTATAAGAGGGATGTTTTCTACAGCTAATGCTTCGAATTTCAAGAGCCTTCCTCAAAAATTTTTGGAATTAATAATTGAAACTAGTAGATTGAAATTTTGTATTCAGGAGATCGGACTAACCCTATTTAACACTTGATCCGTTCGAATGTAAAAATAGTCCCATCCGGAAACGATTCGCAGCAATAAAGGCAGTAATCATAAATAAGATAACCGATATACACGGTTTTGCGGCGATGAAGAGAGTTACCCCAACTGAGCAAAAGATGATGAGAACTATGTCCTGATGCCGCACCCGAGTTCCGCTTCCCGAGTTTCGCTTCCCGAGTTTCGCTTCGGGAGCACGAGGTCCTTTTCGCTCGCTTTGCTCGCTCAAGAGGACTAATTTATTCACAGAAAAAAAAGTTTCTGTCATATCTATTCTACTTCCATTACTCTTTTTTCAAAGTATGTTTGGGAATTCTTATTTAGCATGTAAACCAAATTTCTACGCAAGCCTAAGATAGAATTTACTGAGCAGTCAAGAACGCGGTTCTTAGATCTTAACAAACAAAATTCACAGGAGTGGTAAATATAACTCAGTACGACCTGGATGAAATGATTCAAAAAATACAGAATAAAAGCCCTTTTGAGATACAGGACAGTGAGCGAAGCAGGCCCGCAAGTTTAAGAGTAATCATAAGCAAACTTTATTACGCATTAGATTATGAAAAAGAGCCTCAAGCCACAAGGCAAAAAGTAACTCAGCTTCTTCTGTATCATGGGCAATTTAGCAGGGAAGAGATCGATGGGATATTTCAATCCTCGGCGAAGGAGACTACTGCCTATTCTTTGGAATTCCTGAAACAGCACCCGGAAGTTGCAAAAGCCGAAGCTCTGAAAAGTAAAGAGTTTCCGGATGAATTGGAAGGAGAGGACGATGAGAGACTAAAAGAGATTAAGTACATCTTTCCGCACTATCGCTGATTTAAAAATTGAATTGCGAGTGTACTCTCTCGCAATTGGAGTAAATATAAAAATTCACTACTATTAGAAAATAATTGATAATACTTTATTCGATCAGTATTTTATTCGATCTGTATTTTATTCGATCTGTATTTTCTTTGAGGGCTCTTCCAATTTCATTTTAGGAAGAGTTATTGTCAGGACACCGTTATCCATTTTTGCTGTGCTTCCTTCCTCTTTAACACTGGTAGGCAGGCGGACAGCGCGGTAAAAACGAGTATATGTTCTCTCTTTACGAAGATATCCTTCCTCTTCTTTTTCCTGTTCCTTTCCGCTTTTCGCGCTTATTTCAAGCATATCTTCTTTAAGGTTTATCTCAACATCCTGTTTATTAATTCCAGGTAGATCAGTAGTGACCACAAGCTTGTTTTCTTCATCCCGGATGTCAACGGCTGGCGTAAATACCTTTCCGCCTCCCCATTCTTCACCAGGCATGAAATCTTCAAAAAGCTGGTTAAGTCGTTCCTGAGTTCTCTTAATCTCTTCAAAAGGATCCCATTGCGCAGGTCCTGAAAATGATCTTCTAGCTGGCCATTTCATCTAAGTTCCCCCTTATTAAGATTCTAACACAGTGTTATATGTGTTATAATGAGTATATTGAGAAAGGATATATACATTTTCATAGCTAATTTCATCAAATTTCGCTGTTGAAAGAAGAATTTGAAAAAAAAGAGGCGAAGAGCCGAAAATAAAAATCAAAAATTGAAGGAAAACATGATCTGGGTAACCGTTAATTAGCAGTTACAAGCATTCTAATGAGGTCGAAAGCTCTTACCAAACCAAGAGAACCTTTTTTAGCCGATTCCTCGTTAAAAGCCGTAGTTTCGTCCGGATCTGCTTTGTCCGTCCTATAGATTGCAAATGGGATAGGGTCCCTTGTATGAGTCTTTAAGGAAATTGGAGTTGGATGGTCAGGCAGGACAAGAATTGAAAAGGGTTCATCGGAAGCTTCAGCATGTTTGAGAATAGGAGCTACTATCCGGCTATCAAAGTCTTCAACAGCCCTCATCTTTTTTTCAAGGCTCCCCTCGTGCCCGGTTTCGTCAGGAGCTTCTACATGAACAAAAACAAGATCTTTTGTTTTTAGAGTCTCAAGAGCAGCACTAACTTTCCCGTCATAATTAGTATCCAGATAACCGGTTGCTCCCGGAACCTCAATAATATCCAGGCCGGCATAAATTCCAATACCTTTAAGGAGGTCAACTGCAGAGATAATTGCTCCGGTTTTCCCATAAAGTTCTGTAAACGGAGTAAATTTCGGAGCGTACCCCTGTCCCCAGACCCAGATCGAGTTTGCAGGGTTTTTATCCTCGTTAATTCTTTCCAGGTTAACCGGATGCAGTTCAAGAATTGACATGGATTCTTTAATTAATTCGGAAAGAAATTTCCCGTCTTTCCCACTCGGCAGGTAATCCGTAATTCTCTTTCCCGTAATGTCATGAGGAGGAGTGCATTCTGCTTCAGCTCCAAGATTCGTTCTAGCGACCATGAGATGCCTGTAGCTAATTCCCGGATAAAAGTTCAGTTCTTCATTACCGAGTTCCGTATCAATTGTCTTGATGAGAATTTTCGCTTCTTCACTGCTAATATGCCCTGCACTATAATCTTTCATTCTCCCATTTTCGATAGTTATTAGATTGCATCTGAAAGCCACATCATCCTGCGCAAGAGCAACACCAATGCTTGCAGCTTCTAACGGAGCCCTTCCGGAATAATTGACTGCTGGGTCGTATCCGATAATTGACATGTTTGCAATGTCACTTCCCGGAGAAAACCCATCCGGTATCGTTTTTGCAAGCCCTGTCTTTCCTTGAGTTGCTATATAATCCATAGCAGGGATACGGGCTGCCTGAAGAATGGTCTTACCACCCAATTCTTCAATCGGGTAATCAGCCATTCCGTCTCCTATAAGTACGACATACTTCATCGCTTCACCTGTTTTAAACTATTTTACACTGCATATTGGAGTTAAAGATATCGTTTTATTCAAAACAAGATTATCAGTTACGGAATCTGTCAGTAATTTTTTTCTGTCAATCCAAATGTTTTAATTCAATATTCTCTTACACAAGCATTATAATATAGTATTATCTTCTATACAGGACAAATTCTTAGTTAAAAGCGTATTAAATGGCTAAGGAACTAATTCACAGTGTTCATTATAAGAGCTTATTTTACTGATAAATGATAAGTGGAATTAATAATATTCTAAACATGAGTGAAAAATAACAGAGTTAACGCTAAAACGTGATTCGATTATGAAAATTGTAATGAAATTTGGAGGAACTTCCGTAGGGGACGGAAAAAAAATAAGCCATGTTGCCCAACTTTTAAAAAGATACCATAACGAAGGCAACCAGGTAGTGGCAGTAACCTCGGCGCTCGGTGGAGTAACAGATCGACTTCTGGAAAATGCGCGCCTTGCTTCAACAAAAGGTAAGGTTAGCCTTGTGAAGGAGTTTAAAACCGAACTTACAAACAAACACTATGAAGCTGTAAGGATTGCCATTAATGACCCTACAGTCGCAAAAGAAGTCCTCCAGGTCCTCGATCTCCGTATTGATGAGCTAGAAAAAGCCCTAATAGGGATCTGCTATCTTGGTGAGCTGACTCCCAGGTCTATAGACTACATCTCGTCCTATGGGGAACGTCTGGCTGCCCCTATTGTCTCCGGAGCTGTCCGCGCTCTGGGGGTAGCATCAACAGAATATACGGGTGGAGAAGCAGGAATAATTACATCCTCGGATTATGGGAATGCCAGACCTCTGGAAAAGACTTACGAACTTGTGGAAAAAAGACTGGGGTACAGGCTCGCATCCCAGGTTCTCGTGGTCACAGGTTTTATCGGAGAAAATGAAAACGGAATTATTACCACACTGGGAAGAAGCGGATCTGATTTCACAGCTTCCATACTGGGCGCAGCCCTTAAAGCTGATGAGATCTGGCTCTGGAAAGAAGTGAACGGGATCATGACCACTGACCCGCGAATAGTACCAGAAGCAAAAACTATTCCCCAAATTTCTTACGCTGAAGCAATGGAACTCTCGTATTTCGGGGCAAACGTGCTTCACCCGCGTACAATTGAGCCTGCAATGAGAGAACACATCCCTGTACGGGTAAAAAATACTTTTAATCCGGAATTCCCGGGCACATTGATTGTTTCCGAAATATTCCAGTGCAGACACGTTGTAAAAGCGGTAAGCCTGATTAAAAATGTCGCCCTAATAAATGTTGCAGGCGCCGAAATGGCAGGAGCAGTCGGAACTGTGGCAAGGCTTTTTACAGCCCTTGCAAAGGCGGGAGTAAACGTTGTTATGATCAGTCAGGGTTCCTCGGAATCCAATATTTCTTTCGTTGTAAGTCAAGCACATACCGAACTCGCATTACAGGCTTTGCATTCCGAATTTAATCGTGAAATTGTAAAGGAAATTAGTTCGGATGAAAATGTCTGCGTAGTCGCAGTCGTGGGTGCAGGTATGGCAGGAACGCCGGGTGTGGCAAAGCGAGTTTTTGGAGCTCTCGGAAATTCCATGATTAATATTATTATGATCAGTCAGGGCTCTTCTCAGTACAATATTTCATTCGTTGTGCAAGAAGATGACGCATTTGCTGCGGTCAAGACTTTACATGAAGAATTCGAATTATTTAATGGAAACGAAATTGAAATGCAACTACAAAGCAAATAGGAAGGAGCAAAGAGTGAGCGAAAAACACTTGACATACGCTGACTCGGGTGTGGACATTACTAAGGAAGAAAAAACTGTCAAAACCCTGGTCGAAAAACTCAGCTACGTTCGGAAGGGGATCGGAGCGCCCCTTTCGGGAATAGGGCACTATGCAGGCCTACTGGACTTCGGAGAATATGCACTTGCAATGACAAC
>JAUPKV010000223.1 GCA_030837265.1 Methanobacteriota archaeon | reverse complement strand
TCAGGATTTTCTTTTGTCCATGCATGATCATTGAAAACCCAGCCATCCAGCACTCCATCTGTGTAATCTGATGCAGAAACGGTTATTTTGGAAGAGTCAGAAAGCTCTTTAATAGTGGTATTTGTCTGTTCAAGGGAGTCTCCGATGCCTGTTTCTACATCCAGGGAAAAGGATTTGTTTTCTGCAAGAGAATTGTAAGTGGTAGTGAGGTTTACACTCTTATCCTTTTCATAAGAATTTTCTGAGCTTTCATTACCGGCGTTGTCGGCATTGTCGGCATTGTCGGAAGAGCCCGGGCCAGAACTTGCAGATACTGAACCTGTTTTTTTGCTGCCGGAATCGAAAACGTCTTTATAAAGTACTTTTCCGTTATAGTAGGTAGTATAGGTAAGGGCGAGAGGGTCAACCGAGTCAAAAATTTTTTTCTGGGTATAAAGTGTTGCCCCGTTAACGGAGCTCGAAAGGGCAGGGTTGGTCAGGATATTCAGGGGACCGTGTGCATAACGCTGCCAGGGGCCATATATGAACGTTCTGAGGTTTGTCGCTCCCAGTACGAGATTGGATGTGGAATCCAGGCCCGAGGAATTCCCAAGAGCGGCTTCGTATTCCCGGACAAGCTCTTCGAGCAGAGGTTCCCTGGAAGTTATCAGGGTGGATAAGTTCATACTGCTATTGAATTTTTCTCCGGATTCCAGGTCTACGAGGGTATAATTTAGAAGAGGTATTTCAAAGACGTAATAAATTGTGTAATTTTTGCCAGTTGGGTTAATTTCTCTATGCAGAATTCCTTTAACTTTTTTTATTTTTATCTGTTCGGATTTTATGTCAGGTTCAACATTAATGGCGTATTGCATAAAGGTGTGAGTATTTCCCTGGTAATTTACAGAAAGCAATTTATTAAATGAGTCTGCTGCAATGTCTTTTATAGGGCTAACTCCGATGATGAACCAGTCTGAGGCTTTTAGTTCATCTCCATAGAAAAGTTCAATCGAAGAATATCCTGGGGCTACAGAATCCGGGATTATTACATCTTCCTCAAAGGAAACCTGTTGAAAAAAGCTGGTCGCCAAACCGTAGTTCTGATTTTTGATTTCCTGCCCACTGGAGTCTTTGACAATCAGTTTGATGTCCTTGTTTTTCCAGAGGGACTCTATTTTTCCCCATATATCGGACGGCAGGTTTATGGAAATTTGAAGCGTGTCCTCATTTTCCAGGTTCTGGTTTTTTGGGATTGCCATAAAACCGTCATCAGAAACCCTCTCAACCGGACTATTTTCGGGTATGATTACGGGGTTTTCTCCCTGCCATTCCAGGGCTTCCATTCCTGCATAATTCAGGCAGCGAGCAAGGTCGGATGCAGCAACATTGATAGCTGTCTGCCTCGGGTCACTTTTCTCTGTCGTATAAATGGTTTCGGCAACTTCACTATCCATTTTCAGGAGGTAAACTGAAGTAAAGGTTGCGGCAAGGACAATAAAAATTCCGATTACGGAGTAAGGGATATAAGCATCCGAATTTAGAATGAAGTTTCGAAATTCTTTGGATAGTTCCTTATCCGTGCAACTCATCTCCTGAAAAATTATAATTATTTATGAAAGCCTGATATTTTTAATAATTAACCAACTCTAATATTTTTAGCATAATTTGAATAAGTAAAAAAGATTAAAGTGTTTTCATAAATAAATATTTTACTTATGTTGGATATTTTAAAAGATATCTTCACAGTGAAAAATGGGGACTCTAAAAGAAAAATTAGAGAATAAAATCAGAGAATAAAATTAGAGAATAAAATCAGAGAATAAAATCAGAGAATAAAATCAGAGAATAAAATTAGAGAATAAAATTAGAAAAGAAAAATCTCGGAAAGACAAAGAACGCCCATAGGGTTCGATGCCTGCAGCAATTTTGGTAAACGGATCAAGTTCCTTTTTCCTTTGTTCCATTCTTTATAATCATAAAGTCTCAGGACTTTAATATATCTCATACCAGTTATGAGAAGAATATCCAAAACTGTTTTGTGTACTTCTTTCGGAATCGCTGCTAAAGTTCTAATTTTACCTTTTCGCGGTTGGGCAAAAATACCCTAAATCGAGTTAATGTCTTTGGTCCCCATAAGAACACCACGATCACAGCCGTGATAGCAATGAGTCCATAGCCGATAGCTCCGTCGTACAGTTGGAAGGCTGAACGACTACCGGGAAATATGCTCCTTCCTGTATTGGTCACGGCATGAAAGAGTATGGCTGCAAAGACGCTTTTTCCGGTGTTGTTATAAAGCCAGACGGTCAGAATCCGGAAACTAACGGCCAGCATAAATCCTCCCCCTATAAACAATCCCAGAGTCATCCCCATTGAAAGCATCGACGGGAAATGCCATACCGCATGGATCAACCCAATGATGAGACTGGCTGTCAGTGCGGTGTACCGGACTTGCATAGGATCGGTGACGTATCCCGAATAGCCAAGCTCTTCACCTGCAGCGGCTAAAAAGAAAGCAATAAAGAGTAGCGGTGTCAGAAGGGGCGGGTTCCAAACAGTTGGGACCGGTAGCCCGACGAGACGCATTATCATGTAGGTCAGAACGTATATAAACGGCATCAGGAAAATGATGGGAACATACCAGACTTTTTTCGTGATCCTCTTATAATCGAAGGCTCTTTTCAACAGATTTTTTACCCCTAAAAGTTTCTCTTCCCGGTACACAAGGATGGATGCCGCTACCATTGGAGAAAAAGTGGCCACAATGTCTGTCACGGGAAGATTATCCACTGGAAGCTTCATCGGATAAATGACATTAAGCACCCAAAGTGGAATAGAAAGAGCGTAAACCAATACAAAGAATAGAAGTGGTGACCTTTTTGATGTGCTGCTGTTCACGACTTGCAGTCCCCCTGAAGGATTAAATTGGTTTTGATTGCATAAGAAAGTCTCTTGGACTTCTCCAGGATGAAAAGCGATAAAGGGTTCCCGATATTTTTATCGGTGACTCCGGCAGGATTCGACAGGTGCTTGGCAACCTGCTCTCTAACGCTGTCAAGTTCACAGATGAGGGGCCCAATCAACATTTTAACGAAAATGTACTCTCTAAGCCTTTCACAGCGTTTTGATGACGTTTATAAGCAAAATTATTTCAAGATACAACTGTACTATTTAGGAATCATTTTATTGTTAAATTTTCATGTTCTGCTTATCCTGAATTGTCATATTAGAATAAAAGGAGTATAAAATATTCATGAAAGCGGTTTTATGCACAAAATACGGGCCACCGGAAGTTCTTCAGCTCAAAGAGATAGAAAAACCTACTCCCAGGAACAAAGAAGTACTGATAAAAATCTATGCTACAACAGCAACATCACCGGATGGCTTGATGCGAAGCGGCAAATCGCTTCTCGGCAGAATGATTATGGGTTTCAAGAAACCAAGAAATAAATATAGAATACCTGGATTGGAGTTGGCAGGGAAAGTTGAAGCGGTGGGCAAAGATGTAAAACGATTTAGGGAAGGTGACCAGGTTTACGGGTTTACCGGTTTCAGCCCAGGTGCTTATGCAGAGTATAAATGCATGTCTGAATCGGGATCGTTGGCTGTTAAACCGTCCAATATGACCTATGAAGAAGCCGCTGCCATTGTTGATGG
>JAUPKV010000222.1 GCA_030837265.1 Methanobacteriota archaeon | reverse complement strand
TAGCTTTTATACTTATTTTGAGATACTAATATTAATTAATTTTTAACATTAATCGTTACTATACTTTTTACTTCCCTTTTTACTTCGTAATTCTTGCACCCTCTTCACTTAACCCTATCCATATGACTTTATACCCGAGATGTTCAAGCAAGGGATAATATAAACTACGGTCAAGTAAGAAACCCTCGAATATCCTTGTTGCATCAGCATACGTCTCTAACGCTCCTGGTTTCTCAAGTTCAAGATTAATTTTCTCAAGCAGATGCCTGTGAACCATGTAATTTCCAAGAAGCACGTAGTCTCCCAATTTCCCGCCGAATTTTTCTAATTCTTCATTTGTTTTTGATTCTCCCTTTGTTTCTGATTTCCTGTTTTCTCTGGATTTCGCAAGCCTTTGTGCAATTACCTCTTTTAAGGCATCAAGCATAACTCCTTTTTCAGCTGCAATTTTCTCAAGGCTTACAAGTTCTCTGGAAAGCGGGATTTCCATCTCCTGGGTTTTTAAGAGGTCTTCTGACAGCTTCTGTCCTTCGTATTTCCTGAGGACCTGCATAACCTCATTTGCAGGGATCTTTCGGTCAAAGAAAATCACTTCCTGTGCAGGGAAATCTTTCTCGGAACATTTGAGTTTTCTGTCGATCAGGAGAATTACAGGCTCTTCCACTTCTTTGAGCTTTTCAACTTTCTTTTTGATGTATTCCGGGGTCCAGAAGCCTACAATTTCGAGGTATACTTTCATGCCATCCCTTTGCAAGACAAAGTCCGGAATAAAGGCATATTTCCCGGCTTTGAGAATTGTGGGCTCCCTTTTTACTTTCCAGCTTCCTAAACTGAGGCTGCTAAACATCTTTTCAAGTTTACTGTCATATGTTTCGGTATATGTTTCCGTAGCTCCGGCTTTCTTTTCAGTAGATTTGGTTTTATATTCTTCCTGTTCTTCTCCGATTTGAGACCCGGATAAAACAGTATCAGGATATTCTATGGCTTCGGCGGTAGGCTTGAGAGCCTCTTCCGAGTCGTCAAGAGTAAATTCAAGAATGCGTTTTCCCTGATAGCCTTTGTATAATATTCCTGCCTTTAAGCTCCAGCCTTTAGACCTGAGTAGAGCAGGTAAGAGTCTAGCAAAGGAATTCCCATAGCGCTCAGACATGCGGAAAAGGGAGGCGGGCCCGTCAAGGTGGAGATGGACGCTTTTTAGCTCCTTCTGGTCTTCTGTGCCATAAAGAATTCCATCTTTTTCAGCATTAATTCCATCTTTTCCACTATTAGCTTCTTCTCCGGTGTCTTCAAGGGTGTACATAAGACCTGATCGGAGAATTTTCCAGAGTATAGTCTGAAAATTTCCCTTAACCCATATGTCGAGGTCAACTGCACGAAAAAGCAGGGTCTGGGTAAGGGAAAGGTTATACTGCCTGAGAAGTGCTGCAGGGGAAAGAGGAAGGAAACTTTTTATGACCTGATTTTCTTCAAGATCGGCCCAGAGCGCTTTTTCAAGTTCAGGCACAGAAATCACGAACTTTTTTGCTGCTTTTTTCAGTGCTTCTTTTTTTTCAGCAGCAGAAAGAGCCATTCCACTGCAGGCTTCAAAGACTGCTTCTCTTGCTGCAGATGGGTCAATTAATGAATCCGTTTCGATCACTGCCTTCCTTTCAAGTAGCTGGGAAAGCCCTCTTATGAAGCGATAGTCCATGTCTTCATATCCTTCAAGTTCAGCCAGAAGTTCTCCATAGGTTTTTCCTACATGCTGCTCGAAGGTTTCTATCAGGAGCCTGGCAAGTTCCAGGTTTTCAGTACATAAAGCTGCATATACGGGTTTTATCTTCCCTTTGGAAATGCGGGTTACAAGAAGGTCAGATGTGAGCAGACGAGCCACCTCCGAGATTTTCATTGCTTCCGGGACCTTTTTTGGTTGAAACAGCCTGCTTTCTTCTCTTTGCAGTCCCAATCTCGCTTGTCTCGTTAGCTATGATTTCATAGAGTACGGCTTCTTTTCCTTCACTTTTCCTGAGTATCCTGCCCAGGCGCTGGATGTACTCTCGCTTGCTGCCTGTTCCGCTGGCTATGATTCCAATGTTTGCTTCCGGGACATCGATCCCCTCATCGAGCACCTTTGAGGTGACCACAGCTCTGTATTTGCCTGCCTTGAACTTTTCAAGAATTGTATTCCTTTCTTTTGCAGGCGTCCTGTAGGTAATTGCAGGGATAAGAAACTCTCTTGAAATCCTGTGGACCAGTCGGTTGTGTTCGGTAAAGATAAATATCCGGTCTTCTTTGTGCGTTTTTAAAATCCATCTCAGTTTCTCAAGTTTTGCGTCGCTGTTGAAAGCAAGGTCTCTTGCCGCATTTCTAGCAAGCAAAGCTTTCCTGGCTTCCGGGTCTCTCCCGCTTTTCATAACCAGTTTCTGAAAGTCCAGTGATCCTTTCATTATCATATTGTTTTTCTTTAAATAATTGAGAAAAACAGAATAGTGTTGCTCATATGCTGCTCGTTCTTCGTCCGTAAGCGAAGTCATTATCCGCTCAATCCTGTAAGGGGATAGGTGTACACCTGCAAGTTCGGAGACTTGCTTTTCATAAATCTTGCCACCGACAAGCCTGTTCAATTCCGAATGCAACTCATCTTCCCGTTCATATGTGGCTGTCAGCCCGAGTCTATACGGGGCTGCGAAAAACTCGGCAATGCTCCTGTACCCGGCAGCAGGCAGGTGATGTACTTCATCAAAAATAAGTAGACCAAACCTGTTTCCGAGAGTTTCTGCATGAATATAGGCAGAGTCATATGTAGAAACCGTTATTGGAAGAATTTTCTTTTCCCCTCCCCCAAGCTGTCCTACTTCCATAGAAAAGGCTCCTTCAAGTTGTGCTTTCCATTGCGAGAGCAGATCAAGTGTCGGAACAACCACAAGTGCAGGGGTGTTGCACCCGGTTATAGCTCGAATCCCAACAAGAGTCTTTCCACTTCCTGTTGGCAAAACTACCACACCCAATTTTTCGTTTTCGCCCCAGGATATAAGAGCTTCTGCCTGATAGTCCCTTAATCCTGGTTTCTGTCCTGATGCCTCATATGCTGCTGCAAGGTCAGGACAGGGAAGGAGATCCAATACATTGTCTTCAAAATCGATTTTTGAATTTTCCAGATACTTAATTATATCCCTGTAATACAAAGCAAGGGCTCTAAAGCTTCCACTCCTTTCGTCCCAGACTGAATTAGGAACCCTTATGTTGCCCTTTATAAGTAAGGTTCCTTGCTTGAAGCTGATTTTGGTCATCGCTTATTAAAAGATTGAACATTATATATAATAATTAAGTAATCATCTGTGTAAAGAAGTGACTCGGGTACGGTTTATCCAATTGTAAAGTTGACGCTTTAAGTGGAAATGTTTATCTTATAAAATATGTTTTGATGGCAAAGAAATTATATAGCATAAGGAAAAGAAAGGGCTTAAATAAGCTTAGGTCGATCGCAGGATAAATAGCTACAGTAAAATAAAATGGGGAGCAGGGATTAGATTTGAATTCAAGTTACGAACCTTCAGGAAGCAAGCAGTCTAAAGAAGAATCTATGCCCGAACCCTTATCTCTGGAAACTCTTTTTCACAGGTATGGGATAGAGCGCAGTCATGCAGACAATGTGGCCAGAAATGCTCTTGAACTTTTTGATATCCTTTACAATATTCATAGACTGGATTCTGGGATAAGAACGTTTGTGGAGATAGCTGCACTTGTTCATGATACAGGTGTGGCTACGGACTTTGAAAACCATCATAAAGCGGGAAGAGCTATCCTGCGCCTGCACCCGCCTTCCGAACTGCCGAAACGACTGTGGCCTGCTGTTGCCTGGACGACATTTTTGCATAAAAAGAAAATTGATGAAAAAAAACTGATGAAAATTAGAGGGAAGGCTTTTGGAAAAATGCCAGAAGACCTTCAGGATCTTACCCTGAAAGTAGCTGCCCTCATAAGACTAGCGGATGCTCTTGATTTTAGCAGGATGGAAAGCAGAATCGGAGACATCAAAATCGGTGAAAAAATAGTCAGATTCGATATAGGGGGGCAAGGTGCTGAAATTGACGCGAAGAGAATGAGTAAAAAAGGAGACCTATGGCACCTGCTATATGATACCAGGCTGGAATTCCGACAAAAAGTTGAATAAAACAATAACAGATATTTTAAAACAAATATTGAAGTAAAATAATTAAGGACTTTTTTCGCCTATTTGTCAGGTTTATGTTTCCTGGTGGCATAAACGAAGTCACACAACATATTATAAATATCTACTTCTGTCTTCTGATGATTCAACCAATACTGTTAGAAATTTATTTATCTGTATAAGTTGCATAAATTATAATGATTCTCATTTAATTTACTTTTTAAAGAAATGGTAAATTAGTCATATACGCTTATTAATGGGGGTTAGTTATGGAAAAATACAAATTAGTGACCACTGAGACAGTTGATGAAATCCTGAAGGAACACTCTCTAAGGACTAAGAAACTGTTACTGAAGTAAATGCACGCTTGCGGATGGAAACTGCTTGTTTAGTTTTAAGAACCTCTATAGAAAAGTCCAGAACAAAATGGTAAACTTCTTATTGACCAGATTAATTTTACGTTCATCCTATTAAGCGATTATAAGGGAGGTCAAAAAATGGAATGTGAAAATGCAAATGAATGTCATTTTTATGCGAATGAAATACCAGTAGATAAGGGTTTAGGTGAGTTGCAGAAGGAAAAGTATTGTGAGGGAGACAAGACGCTTTGTGCTATCTATAAAGTGGCTTCTATAATAGGAACGGAAAACGTGCCTTCTGATTTGTGCCCTAATATGGTTTGTCGTGCAAACAAAGCAATTGAGGAATACTATCTGAATACAAGACAGAAAATGTAGCAGTTCATGAAAATGTAAGCTATGCACGTTAACTAAAGTTAAATGATTTGTATAAAAGCTCTTAGTATTTTTCTAGCTCCTTAACTATTATTTTATTTAATGTTTCTTCACTCCCATTTAGTTTTAAATTGAATGAAGGATCAAAGCCCAACTAACTGTTTTTTTATAACTTCGGCTGCTCGTACATCCCTCCTAAATCTGTCTTTTTTGGTATGCATCCAGATCTATTGAGGGGTTTTTCATGAGTCTGAATGAGTTCGTACCATTTTTTGAAAGCCTCAATGAATATGATAGTTGTAAGGAACATTAGTATGACAGTAAGGAAAACCAGTAGATATAGCCCTTTAGGCAGATAATTGGTAACAATATTCAGGTATCCGGCACTGAAAGTAACTGGTATCATGAATAGTCCTGGTATGGCTGTGATGAGAGCGTACTTACCCTTACCCATAGCCAGTATCATAGTTGTGCCCATAATTAATGCACATGATGCCAGTAATTGGTTAGACATACCAAATATTGGCCAGATAGTGGTGATGTCTCCGGTGTAAAGCAGGTAACCCCATGAGGCAGTAAAAGCCAGGCTAGTTATGGCAATGCCTGGCATCCACTTTTTCTCGCTGAACTTAGGGATTGCTCTACCCACCATCTCTTGAAGGAGATACCTTCCCGCTCTGGTTCCGGTGTCTACGGCGGTCAGAATGAATAGAGCCTCAAACATTATGGCGAAGTGATACCAGTAGGCCATTAGCCCTTTCATGAAGGAAACAGAGGAGAAAATATAGGCCATACCCACAGCAAGAGAAACTGCTCCTCCGGTTCTTCCCTGAAGGGTTTCCCCGACAGCTGCCGATAACTCCGGAAGATGTACCGGCGCCATGCCAAGTGTGGCATAGGCTGAAGCTGAGGAATTTATAGCAAAGTAATCCTGTGGCAAAAGAACGCAGGCTGCAATCAGAGCCATAATGGCTACAAAGGCTTCAACCATCATAGCACCGTATCCAATAAATGGAATATCACTTTCACTGGATATCATCTTTGGTGTCGTGCCGCTGGCAATAAAGGAGTGAAAGCCAGATAGTGCACCGCAGGCTATGGTAATAAAGAGGAATGGAAATACTGCACCGGGAACTATAGGACCTCCGCCGTGTACATAGCTGGTCACTGCAGGCATGTTCATTTCAGGGTGAACAAGTAATATACCCAGTGCGAGAGCAGCTATAGTTCCCAATTTGAGATAAGTGGATAGGTAATCCCTTGGGGAAAGCAACATCCAAACTGGCAGTACCGAGGCCATAAAACCGTATGCTGGAATTGATACCGCCAGAGCATTCTTGGAGAAAGTAAGGAGTGGTGCTATAGAAGGGCTGGCAGCTACATAAGGGCCAGAATATATTACCAAAGCCAGCAGGATTACACCTATAGCACTTCCACCTTTCACATCTCCTGGCTTTAGGACTCGAACGTAAAACCCCATGAGCAAAGCAATAGGTATGGTGCAAAAGACAGTGAATACACCCCAGGGACTGTCGAATAAGGCGTTGACAACAGATATGGATAATCCGGCAAGCGTCAGTATAAGGATGAATAATACCGCAAAGGAGGCTATTTTGCTAGCTTTACTTCCTATTTCCTTCTCTATGATAAGGGGCAGGCTTCGACCCTGATACCTAACCGAGGCGAAGAGCGATACCAAATCGTGAACCGCTCCTGCAACCACAGCTCCGATTATTATCCAGAGAGCCCCTGGAAGGTATCCAAATTGCGCAGCAAGAATAGGTCCAATAAGTGGCCCAGCCGCTGCTATTGCTGCAAAGTGATGCCCAAATAACACATATCTGTTGGTTTCATGATAATCGTGGCCATCTGCCATAGTTTTTGCTGGTGTCGGCCTGCTGGGATCAATCTCTAAAACTTTCCTAGCTATAAAAAGTCCGTAATACCTGTAGGCAAGTGAAAACACGCTCAATGCAACGAGTACAAGAAATAAAGAATTCAAAAACTTTCCTCCTTTGCTTATAAATGAGCCTAAACTAAGTAAGAATGTGGATCTTTAGCGCAAAAATACATCTCAAAGAGTATGAAGAGAATATTTTTTAAGGGACATTCTGTATACTATCTTTCAATTCGTTTTAAATACCTACAATAGAAATCTGAAGTATTAATTTAGGGGAAGTTTAAAATCCAAATTATATCCATAATTAAAACTGTCTAATATTATATTAAGACTTTCACAGTTGAGCTTAAAATAATAGGATTAATATTCGACTCAGATTCCGAATATAAAGCTCTAAACTGTTTTTAGGGATTTATGGGACAAAAAAGCCAAAAACCGCGTTAAACACTTTTTGGAAACTAAAATTAGAAACAATACAGCGACATCAAAAATTCACAGTGATAAATAAGTTAAGGAGCTTTTCCGCCATAAGCCCTAACATGCTTCCAGGCCTTATGATAATTAGCAAAACGATCATCATCTACATAAATTGCTTCATTTTCCCTCTCATACAGTTTCCTGTCATTTCCAATTGGACACACTTTGATGCATATCCCACAGGGTGCAATGTAACGCTTGTTTAATTCAGCACTGTAAGAGGAACATGCTTTTTTATTTGTTAGTCCCTCAGGATAATCCTCCTTCTTAAGAGCATTTGTTGGGCACATTTTCACACAACGCATACAGCGAGTGCAGAGCTGTTTCTCCAGCATAGGATCCGAAGGCAGGTCGGATGTGGTCAGGATAGAACCGAAACGTACCCGTGGGCCATACTCCGGTGTGAGGACAGTATTATTTACCCCGAAGGTTCCGAGACCTGCGAGCAAAGCGGCATGCCTGTGAGAAAAGAATGCAACCGGGTTACGCAGGAGTACTTCAATATTTCCATACCCATCTCTAGGCACGAAAATAGATGGATATCCTCTTTTTGTCAGGAAGTTGGCAAGACGGTATGTGTACTGGTCAAGAAGAATATTTACTGTATTGTAAAGTTCGCGATAATATATCGAGGGCGATGTCTCCAAAACTGGTAAGGGGATCGGCAATCCGATGACTATGACTGATCTTGCCTCTGGATATATGGATTGAGGGTAAAATTCTTCAGGCATCCATGGCAGGAATGGAGGAGACTTCCATCGTTCCACATTGGCAACCCCAACCAGGGGAATATCCATGTTTTCGCATTTTTCCAGGAGTGTTTTTTTTAGATCTTCGTTCATGGTTCATCCCTTCTTTGTAACTCAATTTTGCTTTCTATCAGTTATTACATTTTCTGCCTTTATCTGTTCTTGAAGAGTTGCTGCAAAGCTAGAGTCCGGAGAAACTGAAGAGCCGGTGAAAATAAAAAACCTAACAGGCATATATTTTAATAATTTTTCTGGAAAGTACTTAATATTGGATTGCTCTGTATGATTTCTAATTCCATTTCTCTCAGGTTTTTCCATACTTCAGGTAATATTTCTTTCTTGAAATACCGGACTACCAGGGATTCATTGGCTTTATTGTGTCCTAATATTCTATTAAGAGCTAACCAGCATTTATTTTTTTCTCCTACGCAATCAACAGGTTTATCCGAGTTTATATCAATAAGCGGTTTGCATAACTTCACTTTTTCAAGCGGATCTTCCACGAAATACTTGTCTAAAATGCTTTTTTCTACAAAAGGAAGAGAAATGATATATATAAAGGCACATTTTGAGCATTTGCAACAGAAGTAGAAAAGGTTCCTTATTTATTTCCCAGGTTGTGTCTACAAAAAGCAAATCTCTTTTCTCGAAATAGGCCCTTTCCAATGATGCCTCCTAGTAAACCCATTTCCAGAGTTCTATTTGTTCATCGGAAAGGGATAAAGCGTTTATTATTATTTTCCTGTGAAGACAAATTACTGCGAGATCAGTCAGAAAAGATAGACCAATATGGCTTGAGACCAATTCTCTGGATTCGTTATCGATTTTTATCTTTGAATGGTCAGTGGATATCCATAACGAATATTCTTCGTTATCAATTTGAAAATAAAATCTAAAGCCTTTTTTGTAGGCTTGAAACTTTTATATACCAGTGATTCGGCCCGTTTCATAATTATAAGAGAGATTACTGAAATAAAAATGTATTAATTCTGTAAATCTATTGTTCATTCCTATAATTGGTTCCAATGGTTAGCATCTGAAGTTATAAATACTGCTCCCAGTATCGGTAAGCTTTGACATAACCTTCCCAAAGTGTGAAATCGTCCCATTTTTCAAAATCTTCTCTCCCTTTTCCCAAGCAGACTTTATTTTCAAACGCAGAAAAGTCCATATCATATTTTTTTCTCATTTCTAAAATTTTTTTGTTGTAATATTTTATTTTCTGTTCAGCCTGGTTGTGCAAAATCCATTGCAAGACTTCCTGCTCATTATTGTAAAGCCCACACTTTATTATTTTGCTTGTAGGTCCAAAGATTTTTCTGGGGACTCTTTTCTTTTTTTTCACGTCACCCATATTACCACCTGATTAGACTTACTAGTTCCCCTTTTTATAACTTGTATCTCCTGCTACTATTTTCATTAACAGCATACACTTTAAATCACTAAAGTAATTTTAAGTTTCATAAAAACAAAGCTAAATATTAATAATTGTTAACTTATACTCCCCCCAACAAGTTCTCGTTTTGTTCGATGTTGGATATATAATTTAAGTCATATGAACTTTATATAGTTTTTGGGATTTGAATGCTCTGTATAACAGATATAGTACTTAACATTAAAAGGAAAATAATCAAGAATAGCAGATGCTTGCAAATTGAGATTTTCTGTCTGCAATAACTTTTTCCTCGATCGATAACTTTTTAGTGTGTTTGCTAATCACGCGGTTTATACATTTCGATTTTTGAAAGCAAAACCAAATATACTAAAAAAGGGAACAAATTCTTAAAAACTTCAGAATGTGGGGGAATGAAGACCTATTTCGATAATTAATATGGATTAATCAGAATTTAAAAGGCTTCTTACGGATACCTGTAGAAAAAGGAAATGCCAGTCAGGCAATGACCGGCAACTATCAGTTTCAATTAGATATAATGAAACTAACAAAATCAGGGCTAAGTCTGGTTTCCCTCACTAGCTTCTCAATAGTATCTTCGTCAGAAAGACCTTCTTCTTTAAGTTCCTTTATTCTGTCAAAAACATGCTGGGAGACTTCTGAGTATTCATTGATATCCTTTCTGTGTCCCCATACATCGCCCTCAAGTAGAGCTATATTCTGCATGGAAAGATACATCTGCGCAGAACTGGAAATTGTTCTCTTGTATGAGCTTGGGACATGGATCGCTTTTACTTCTGGACACTTTAGGATGAGTTTGAAGATGTCCTTATTGGATGGTCTGAATGCGAGGTGGACAATCTCCTCATCAAGTTTTAAAGTGTCTATTTCTTCTTTTGAGCTTACAACTCTAATTTTCATTTAATCACCGCTGTTTTCAAGTTTTTAGAGTTATTTGGGTTTCCTATTATTTTTTAGGGTTTCTTTAGTGTTTATAGGGTTTCTTTAGTGTTTATAGGGTTTCTTTAGTGTTTATAGGGTTTCTTTAGTGTTTATAGGGTTTTTTAAATGTTTTTAAATGTTTTTCAGGGTTTTTTTAGAGTTTTTTTGGGTTTCCTCATGTTTTTTAAATTTTTAAAGGTTTTTAAGGTTGTTTTTATATTTCTTTCGGTTTATTTTTACTATTTAGGGCTTATTGAGTTTCTTTATGGTTCTTTAAGATTTTTAAAGTTTTTGTAAATATTTTAAATTTTCAGGCTTTTTCCTGATCTCAGGATTTAAGTGTTTATTTTTTTATAAATGTTTTTCTCTTTTAATCCGCTCGGGAATAATTTGAGCTCTATTTTCTAAATTGAGATTTAGGAAAAGGAATGTTATGATTTTATTTCTTACGAAAGATATTTTATAAGTATATAAATTCACAACCTTTTTTTGACCTTATACTTGCATTCTTCCTCTTATCTCGAAAAGTAATCTGTCGGAGTAAATTCTCATTTTTGTAGATGTTTATTTTTAACAGTATAAATATTTTGCAATTAAGGAGTAGTAAATATACAATGTACAATGCTACTATATAAAATTTTCTATAAAGCTCGTTTTAAAAAAATTTTACTATATTTGGCCTGTTTATATTTTAAAAAATCTTAACTATTACCTAAAACCAAAAACTAATTAATAAAGTTAAAAAAGGTTGAAAATTATTATGTCATTTTGATTAGTTACAATTAATAAATATATAAAATATGGACTTAACAATGCCGGTTTTTCTGCAATGATTTATCTGCCCTGAGAAATATATATAACAAAAACCAGATTCTAAAACTTAGACTTTCGAAAATCACTGGTTTTATTTTGTTTAACTCTTGCTAAATATAAAATTAAGAAATTCTACATACTTAACGCAATAATTTAAAGAAACCTGGGACTTTTTGCTATAATAATTATCAATCCTCAAAATTACATTCTTATATAATAAAAAAAATATGTGCTAAATGAAAAAAAACATTCCAGGTTTATGGATAAATAAGATCCTATAAAGTCCTTCTGAAGAAACTTTCTGGAAATCAACATTCAAAAAAGTTTCTTAAAAACGTCTGTTTTAAGCTTATAGGTTTAATTTTTATCTAAACTAATAGCTATTACAATATCATAAGGTGTGGAATATGATCACTCACAATGTACTAAAGGGTGTGAAATGTGATGAAAGAATGGAAGTTCTGTATACTAAACTCGATAAGTTGAATATTACATGTGATCCTGGTTTTTTGAGAATATCAAAACTTTACTTCTCTTCAACACAAAAAGATAGAATTGGAAATGTATGCGACGACATTGCGGAGTATAAACTTAGAGTAAATGTTGGGCCTGAGAAATACGATTATATTATGCTTACCAACTATGTGAAAGAGAAAAATCCCTGGAACACGGAAATAAACCATAATATAATAATTCTACCTGGACAGGCTTTAACTGAGAAGTTCTATTCCGAAATGGCAATATATTATGCCCAACTGGGATACAGCACATATATCTTAGACAGGAGAGAAACAAATATTCCTGTAAATGAAACGGACTTCAGTTTTATGGAAAACTGGAATATTGACAAGTATATGAGCGACATCTATGACAGTATCGTTATCTCAAGAATTCATACCGCTCTGTTAAATAATGAGCCGGTGGATAATATAGAGGTTACGGCAATCGGGCACAGTCACGGGGCATTGATTCTTACTGCTTATGCAACAAGTGAATACGAAGGTCTGTCTCTGGGTTCTGTTGACAGGATGGTGTCTGTTGATATTATTATAAAATACGATCCTAAGTGCTTGGAATTAATACAATCGCAGGCTCAGGAATTTGAGATAGTCTCTAAAAGTATGGAAAATAGAACATATAATGCTATCAATATGGCTGTTATGATGCAGATCGCCAAACTGGCTTTAACAGACCCTGAGGAAAAATCTTCCTTTAATGACAGATTCACAAACAGGCAAATTTTCAGGCTTATGGCTAGCCAGACATATACTTTTAATGCGCATCCCTACACTCCTAATTATCATTATTGGAGTGGGGACCTCAACGGGCTCCATTATGTCGACGAAAATCGCTTACTCAATCTGACCTTGACTGGGGGGGCTATCCCTCATACCCCAAAATATCTGGATAAATACATGGCAGGCTTAATGGGCAATATGGATGGCTATGAGATTGACTACTCTAAAATTGATTCTCCGGTCCTTTATATCGGACTCGGAGGCGGATTTGGTGACTACGGGGCATGGTGGTATACAAACGAAGTTGGAAAAATAAACAGCAGAGTAACCTCCATGAACTGGAATAGCCAGGGTCACTGCAGTATAGTTATGGACTATAATTCTTCAGAATTATGGGAGATCATATACAACTGGATAAGAAACAATCCCATATGAATTTGAGCTGGGTCGAGCTTTATTTGGATAAGAAAACAAGAATTACAGCGACTGTCCAGCTTCAGGTTTAAGCTCCATGACTATTGGAGCAGGTTTAGTTCTCATAAGTGCTTTTAAGTAATTTTTTGCCCAGAGATACATTATCAAAGAACCTAATCCATTGCCTATGACCATTCCCCACCAGGCACCTACCTGTCCCATATTAAAGGTGACAGCTAAGAGCGCTGAAAATAGCGGGGTAAAGACAATAGTTCTCAGGAGAGTTGCAATCAGAGCATTCATACCTTTGCCTGCCCCCTGGAAGAAGGATGAGGAAAAAAAGCCAAGTGAAGCTATCGGGTAGAACAAACACATAACTCTCAGAAAATGGGCTAGATCGGCAGTTATATGAGTTCCTCCTTCGGATTTTGTGAATATGTACGCTATTGGCGTAGCAAAGATAAACAGGATTGCTCCAATTGCACACTCGATAAGAACACCAAGTTTCGTTGAATAAGAAAGAGCAACTTTTGCTTTTATATAGTCATGGGCACCAATTGCCGCTCCAGTTATTGAAATAATTGCCATTGCCATTCCCAACAGAGGAGCCATCGCAATTGTTGCAATTCTCCAGCCTGTAGAATAAACTGCAACTCCATCGGTATTGCTTACTAACACAATAATAAAATTTAAAAAAATCATTGACAAGGACATTGAAAGTTGCTGAGCTGAAGCAGGAACTGCAATTTCAAAGATTTCTTTTACTATGCTACTGTCAAAGCGGAAAATCTTGAAATTGAAGCTTATATAGGTATCTTTTCTAAAAAATAGCCAGTTAGCCATCATTAGAGATGAAATTAATATGGAAAGTAAGGTGGCCCAAGCCGCACCCGCAATTCCCATATTCCAATTGTAAATAAATATAGGATCAAGGATCATGTTAAGGACTGCACTGACGATCATTGCGTTCATAGCTCGCTTCGAATCTCCTTCACTTCGAAGAATGGAGTTTGCAACGCTGGAAAAAAATATTATTATACTTCCAAGGAAAATAACCCTGGCAAAAGCTACCGCAAGACCTGTAGTCTTTCCAGCTCCTGTAAGGATGAAGAGCTGAGGGGCGTATACATAAAATGGGATTGTGAATACAATAGCACACAGGAAAGTAATAATCATAGTGTGAACTGCGGCATTGTCTGCTCCTGCCTTATCCCTGGCGCCGATCCTGCGAGATATAGCAGCTCCCCCTCCTATACCTATTCCATTGGACAAAGCCATGCTGATAAAGAAAAATGGGAACACGAAACCCATTGCTGCAAGGGCATCCGCTCCCAGTCCGGAGACCCAGTACGTATCTATTATGCTATATATAGTCTGTACGGACATCGCTATAATCATAGGAATTGACAGTTTCACGACTGCTTTTTTTGGATCCCCGAGTAATGTTTTTACACCAGTAGTCTCTTCTATTACTGCATTACTGGCTGATATTGTCGTTTTATCCTGATCACTTTCCATAAATACGTCTTCCTTAAATAAAAGCTAGAGAAACCCATAGGATTCAACTTTTGGGCTTCTAAGGCAATATCTGAGCAGTCGTTTATATGGCAGACCTTGTAATAACTCTATCATTTAACGAGTTTTCATTATGATGTAAAATATTTATAGAATATATAAGTATATTATATAAGTTATGAGTTTGGATATGTTCACTACAAAGGATATTGTTGAAGCAACAGCAAACTCCTGCGATAAAGATGAGCAAATTAGACTTCAAGCCTTATTACTTGTAAAAAACGGGCTAAGTCCGGCAAAAGTTGCAGAAGAATTTTCCGTATATTGCTCAACAGTTTACCGCTGGATAAAACGTGCTGAAAATGAAGGTTTACTCAGCCTTAAATGTAAAACTGGCAGAGGAGTAAAATCTTTTTTAACACCTGAGCAAATTTCTGAGTTAAAAAAAGCACTCTCAAAGCCAATCCCTATAGACGGAGGCAATTCTCGTGACCCGGACCAAAAAAGGATAAATAACATATTTGTAAAGAGACAAAGCCCTGAAAACCAGGTTAAATGAAATTTTCACTCTTCATCTGTACTTAACAACTTTCTGTTTGCAGTCAGTATTTCGACTCCAAGTTCTCTAAAATCTTTGTCATGGGTTACAAATACAAGATTTTTTGCACGACAAATTTGAGCAAAAAGAAGGTCATTGAAATCGTATTTTCCTTGTTCGAACATGTCCATAACTTCAGGGAAGTTTATTACCTGTAATTCCGGATCACAGGCAAGAGTACTTTTGAAAATCTTTTTTACATTATAGGAAATGTCCTGGGCAATTGCCCGATATTTCAGCGAACCTCGAAAATCCTTGAACCTGGTAAATTCTGACTGCTGTTTGAACTCTATCCTTGAGAAAGTATTGATGAATTCTGAAATTATCATGCAATTAATATAGATTGTACCTTTTGAATTCCTGATCTCTTTTAGTACCCTTGAATAAACATCTGACTTTTCATCGGGCCAACCTATGGGACCGTAAATATAGAGCCAGATATTTGTGTCAAAGAAGTAGCCTTTACCTGCAGGGAAACTATAGTCGTCTATAGAATGGACATTTAAGGAAATAAATTTTTCAGGCCTATTTCTTCCGGCAAGAAGCCTCGGACGTCGCCTTAAAGGATAAACTGTTGCCGTATGGACCTTCTTATGCATCCTCCCCCCCCAGTACATCATTTAATGCTTTTTTGCAAGAGTAGGCATTCTCAGAATAGGTTTTAGCTCTCTCGAGAACTCTTTTAAGAATAATTTTGTCTTCTTCCGAAATATCAGTAAAAAAAAGACTGCTTTCAATCAATTCAATTGGAAAAGTTTCATAAAGCTGTCCGACTACTGCATTTAGGAAAGCAGGAGTAATCTCACTTGTCCCTGCAAAAGAGATCTCTACCTTCCGGTTTTCATTGAACACAGCTGCGATTCTGTCATGTACTTTATGCCCGTCACAGGCTGCAACACAACAATCGATTCCTATAATATCGGCAACAATTAGCTTTGTCAGTTCTTCCGTAAGTATCCCCATATGCTTATTCTCATAATGGTTTAAAAACCTCAGGGTCAAGCT